>CANTGP010000024.1 GCA_947653315.1 uncultured Lachnospiraceae bacterium | reverse complement strand
TTTGCCGTGGTTGCGGAGCAGATCAATGTGCTTGCTAAAAATTCCAAAGATACGGTGAGTAAGAGCGATCAGACAAAGACGGATATTGGGGTTTCGATTGACACATTGCATGAGAAGACGGACGAATTATTTCAGATTGTGGAAGAAGTAGACGGACGAATCCAAAATTTGGTCGCTTCAACATACGGAATTGCATCAGCGTCAGAGGATGTAAAAGTAGTAACAAAAAATGTACGCGAAAAAATATATGAGCTCGTATCGGAGGAGAGAGACTGAATGGTCCGGAAATGCTGTTCATTTGGCTGTATTGACCAGCAGGAGCGGCGGAATTGATAGGATCCCCCTTAAGTAGACAAGGTTTATGACCAAAATCTATTTAAGGGGGATTTTTGGTAACTGAACAGTTACGATTTTTGTGGAACACCTTGGAAAAAGATTTCATTTTCCCGGATATTATGGTACAATTTTTAAGGGGAAAATGGTATGATGTCAGAAAGACATTAGGGGAAACCTTTAGAAAAACCATAGGCTGGCTTCAAGCGTGGTATTTGGCTGAGTGCTTGCGGGAATAAAGAAAAAGAGGCGCAGGAAAGAGAGGGAACGGAGATGGAACAGACAAAGACGGAAAAATCCGGAAACAGAGTGAGAAGGCGGGGAATCGGGATTACGGTGAAGTTGGTGGCAGCCATTGTCGTGAGCGCCGTCATTGCGGTATCGGCATTGTTGACGGTGGTATTTGACAGGATGTCCCGGACATTGTTAGAAAAAAGTGAGGAAATACTGCATACCACTACCGAAAAGACCATTCAGGAGACAAAGGCGTGGATGAACCGGACGCTTACCATGCTGGAAACCCAAAGGGATACCATTGAATATGAAGATATGGAAATACCGGAAATGACGGAATATATCAAGCATACGGCAGGGAAAAACGATGCCTATCCGGCAGGGCTGTATGTGGCGCTGACGGACGGTTCCCTGTACCATGCGTCTTTTGTACCGGGACCGGATTTTAATGCTTTGGTGAAAAGCTGGTATTTGGACGGATTGGATTCCGAAGATTTTCTGCTGGGGGACGTATATTTTGATGAGGACAGCCGGTCGTATGTCGTGGGGGCGTCCGGGGTGTTAAAGGACGGAAACGGGGCGGTGCGCGGCGTTGCGGCAGCGGATGTGTATTTGGATTCCATTTCCGAAATTGTCAGCGGGATACGGATTGAGGAGACCGGCGGGATTTTCCTTGTCGATACACGCACGGATACGGTTATCGGACACCGGGACGCGGCGGTAGTAGGGGAAAAGCTGGGCGGCGCCGGGGGAATGTATACTTATGCGGAAGGACAGATACAGGCGGGAAAGACGGGACTTAGTCTTTACCGGGATGGCGGCGAAGATATATACATGGAGATTGCCGAGGTCGTGGGAAGCAGTTGGATGGCGGTGGCTTATGTGCCAAAGGCGGAGGTATTATCGGAACTTTACGGTCTGACACGTACCATGGGAACGGTGTCCGCAGTGGCGGTGTTCGCACTGGCGCTTCTTGTGATACTTCAAATCCGGCGTATTATCGGAAGGCCGGTCCGGGAACTTAGTAAGGTGGCTACCAAAATTGCGGAAGGGGATTTGGACCAGACCATCCGTTACCGTTCCAGGGATGAATTGGGAATTTTGGCGGACAACTTTAACCGGGTAACTGTCAGGCTGCGTGATTACATAAGGTATATTAATGAAATTTCGGATGTGTTGAAGGAAATTGCCAAAGGAAACCTGGCATTTGAGCTGAAAAGCGAGTATACCGGCGAATTTTCAAAAATCCGGGAATCTTTGGACGAAATTTCCGTTGAGTTAAATGTTGTCATGGGGCAGTTAAGTGCATCTTCCGAGGATGTTGCGGCAGGTGCGGCAATGGTTTCCAACGGCGCCGTGACTTTGTCCCAGGGTTCCACGGAACAGGCGGCAGAGGTGGAAGCACTGGCCGGGAATATCGGAAAAGTGTCTGACAGCGTGCAGAAAATTGCCCAGGGTGCGCAGAAAGCAAGCAGTATTTCCCAGGAAGTAAGGGAAGGACTTTTGGACAGCAATGCAAAAATGCAGAATATGACGGAGGTAATCCAAAAGATCAGCGAAAAATCCAATGCAATCCATAAAATCGTAAAGACGATTGACGATATTGCCTTCCAGACGAATATCCTTGCCCTGAATGCGGCGGTGGAAGCTGCCAGGGCAGGCGATGCGGGAAAAGGTTTTGCGGTTGTGGCGGAAGAAGTCAGGACATTGGCAGGAAAATCCGCGAATGCGGCCAAAGAAACCACGGAGCTTTTGGGGGAAACCATGGCGTCCATGACAGAAGGGGTCAGCGCCGCCGACGATACGGCGAAATCCATGCTGGCAGCCGTGGGACTGGCAGAGGAAATGGACCGTCTGATAGGCGGTATTGCGGATTATACCGGGGAGCAGGCTGTTACGGCGGAGGAAATCAGTCATGGAATCAGCCAGATTGCCGTGGTGGTCCAAACCAATGTGAGTACGGCGGAATCCAGCGCCGCTGCCAGCGAGGAACTGTCCGGCCAGGCTGCCTCCCTAAAAGAGCTGGTAGCCGGATTCCGGTTAAAAAACAGGAGATAAGGAACCCGTAAGTTCAGAAAATGCCGGATGATATGCCGGACGGAAACGAGAGAGGAACGGATGAGGAAGGTGGCGGACAGTGGCAGCGGGAAACTACGATGAGAGGAAGAACGGTTCCGGACAGGCGGATTTGGACCGTGAGCCGTTGGGATTTTCGGTGGAAAGCATAGAGCTTTCCGTCTCCAAAGGGGAAATTGCGGAAGGTTTTTTTACGGTATACGCGCCGGGGGAAGTGCCCGCGGAGGGGTGCGTGTATTCTTCGGAGCTTAAGATGCGGCTCCTGACAGGGGAGTTTATCGGGAAAAAAGAAGAAATTGCCTACCGTTTTGACAGCGAAGGAATGGAAGAAGGGGACGTATGGGAAGGTTTTTTTACCATTCTGTCCAATTACGGGGAATACGAGATTCCTTACCGGATTACGATGGAAAAGGAAACCGTTTCTTCCAGTTTGGGAGAAATCCGTAATGTTTTCCATTTTGCCAATTTGGCGAAAGTGAATTGGGACGAGGCGGTGAAAGTTTTTTATTCCAAGGAGTTCCAACGTATTTTTACCAAAGGGGCGGACAGGCAGTATTACTGTGCCTATAAGGGGTTGTCGGCAGTACGGGGCAATGAACGGAACGTGGAAGAATTTCTGTTGGAAACCAATAAGAAACAGAAGGTAACGTTTGCCGTGGACCAAACGCAGATACGGCTGGATGATGTTGCCGGAGTGTCGGAACACAGCATACTTGTCACCAGGATTGGTTGGGGGTATACCTTCCTGCATGTGGAAGCGGAAGGGGATTTCCTGCGTGTGGAAAAGGACCGTTTGACCGATAACGAATTCCTTGGCAATACCTGCAGGCTGGCATATTATATCGACGGCGGCTGTCTTCATGCGGGACGCAATTACGGCTGTCTCCGTGTCTATAATTCCTATACCGACATCCGGATTCCGGTGACGGTGCGCGGCAGTGGCAAACGTCTGCGGGCGCTCGGACTGGAGCGGGAAAAAAAGCAGATTTTGGTACTGTTAATGGAGTATTTCTGTAATTACAGGGGAAAGAAGCTGACGGCGGGGACATGGATGGCGGAAACGGAAAAACTGGTGGAACGGCTGGCGGCTTTGGATTCGAAGGATATCCAGACCAGGTTGTTCCAGGCGCAGTTATACCTGACGCAGGAGCGGTATAAGGAAGCCGCCTGGCAATTGGACCGGCTGAAGGAGGAAGTGCTGCTGGAAGAATGTCCGCCGGAAATCAACTGTTATTATCTTTATTTGAAAACGCTGCTTAGCGACGACGGGGAATACGTGGACCGGACGGCGGAGCGTATCGGAAAACTTTACCGGATGAATCCGGGAAACTGGCGGATTGCTTGGCTGATGCTGCATGTATCGGAGGAATATGTGAAAAGTCCTTCCAAGCGGTGGCTGGTTTTGGAAGAACAATTCCGGCAAGGATGTGTCAGTCCGGTACTTTATGTTGAGGCGTGGCATCTTTTGGAAATGAACCCAACCTTACTGATGAAGCTCCATTCTTTTGAACTGCAGGTGTTGCGGTTTGCGGCACGCAAAGATTTGCTGAGCCAGGACGTCATTGTGCAAATCCGTTACCAGGCGCAGAAATTAAGGGATGATTCCCCCCATGCCCTTGCCGTTTTGCAGGCATGTTACGGAAAATACCCGGATAACGAAACGCTGCAGGCAATCTGTACGCTGCTCATTAAGGGAAACCGGACGGAGGAGCGTTATTTCCCGTGGTACCGGATGGGGGTGGAGAAGGAACTGCGGATTACGAAGCTGTATGAATATTACATGATGGCGCTGCCGGAGGGTTACGGGGAGGAAATCCCCCGGATTGTTCTGATGTATTTTGCATACCAAAGCAACCTGGATTATAAAAAGAATGCTTTCCTGTATGCCTATATCCATAAAAAGAGGGAGGAACATCCCGAATATTACATAAAATTTTGTGCGCAGATTGACCGTTTTGTGCAGGCACAGTTAAAAAAGGGCAGGATTAACGAGGATTTGGCATATCTGTACCAAAATACCCTTTTGGCAGGACAGTTGGATGAGGAAAAGGCAAAGGAACTGCTTCCCCTGCTTTTTACTTATATGGTGCAGACGGAGAATAAGGAAGTACGCAATGCCGTGGTGTGTTATGCCATTGACCGGAAGGAATACCGCTACCCGTTAAACGGCGGGAAAGGATACCTGCCTTTGTACGGGGAAGATTATAAAGTGTTTTTGGAGGATGGGGCGGGTTACCGTTATACGGTCAGTGTGCCGCACCGGATGGAGCGGCTGATGCGTGCGGGGAAGCTGGCGGATGCGGTGGGCGGTTTCGTACCGGAGCATGAAGGGCTGGATATTTACCTGTGCGGGAACGGGCATTCCTTTCAGGAAATCACGGAAGAAAACGAAAGCCGTTTCCGGCATATCGCTGCTTCGGAAAACATTGAAAACGACAGGCGCAACGAAGTATGTCTGAAACTGCTGCATTATTATTACGAGCGGGACTATATGATGGATTTGGACCGTTATCTGGAGGAGATAGGACCGGAAGGGAAGAACGGAAGGGAGAGGAACGAAATCATCCGCTTCCTTGTTATGCGTGCCATGTATGACAAGGCGCTTTTGTGGCTGAAGCGGTTCGGCGTACAGGGGACGGACAGTAAGATCATGATGCGGCTGTGCAGCAGGCTGATTGCCAGGGACGGTTTCGTGGAAGATGCGGAAATGACGCCGGTGGTTTACCATGTGTTCGGAAAGGGAAAATATGACGGGAACCTTCTTTTTTATTTATGCCGCTTTTACCATGGAACGATGAAACGGCTGCGGGATATATGGAAGGCGGCGGAAGCCTTTGAAGTGGATACCTATGGGCTGTGTGAACGCATCCTGACCCAAATGATGGAAACCGGCGCCGTGGTGGCGGAGCAGATGGATGTGTTCCGTACCTATATTGCGGGAGGGGCGAAAGCGGAAGTGGAAACGGCATTCCTAACCCGTTGTTCCCGCGGCTTTTTCCTAAAGGGCAGGGAAACCGACTCTTTTGTGTTTACGGATATGCTTCGTGTGTACGAACGGGGGGAGCCGCTGGACAAGGTATGCCGGCTGGCATTTTTGAAATATTATGCGGGGCATAAGGGGGAAATTACGGAAAAGGTGCGGGCGGCGGTAAGGGATTTCTTACGCGGTCTGCTGGGGGAGGAATTGTGTTTTTCGTTCTATAAGGACTATGCGGGGGAATTGCCGGAGCTTTTGCAGTATGAGGACAAAACCATCGTGGAATACCAGTCGGTATCCGGCGGGAGGGTGTCCATCCACTATATGACGGAAGCGGAGGGAAACGAAGAAGGACCGGACCGTTACCGTAAAGAGGAAATGACCGATATGTACGGCGGGGTGTATGCCAAGGCGTTCGTATTGTTTTTCGGGGAAAAACTCCGTTATTATATCTCGGAGGAAAGCTATGGCAGCGAACAGGTGACGGAAAGCGCCGTCATTACCCCGGCGGATTCCCTGCCCGGGGAAACGGACAGCAGGTTTGCGCTGATTAACGATATCGTGACGGCACAGGTATTGCAGGATTATGATACGGCGGACCAGCTTTTGGCGGATTATTACCGGAAAGAATATATGGTTTCGCGCCTGTTCCGGTTGAAATAAGCGTATCGGTTCAGCCCCCAAATCGAATTGACTTATAAAAACATCTGTTATATACTTCAAAGTGACAGGATTTTGCTTGAATTATCTTTTGCCGGCAGGCGGAACGGAGGAAAACATGAAGAAATTGGAACAGCTTTATGAAGGAAAGGCAAAGAAGGTATTTGCGACGGATGACGCGGATGTGGTAATCGTGGATTACAAGGACGACGCTACTGCATTTAACGGGGAGAAGAAGGGGACGATTGTCGGAAAGGGCGTCATTAATAACAAAATGACCAACCATGTGTTCCGGCTTTTGGAAAAGGAAGGGGTTCCCACCCATTTCATTGAGGAACTGAGCGACAGGGAAACGGCGGTAAAGAAGGTGGAAATCGTTCCGCTTGAAGTGATTATCCGTAATGTGGCGGCAGGCAGCTTTTCCAAACGGCTGGGCGTTCCGGAGGGTACCCCGTTCAAGGAGCCTACCATTGAATTCAGTTATAAAAACGATGAACTCGGCGATCCGCTGATCAACAGTTATTTTGCGGTTGCGCTGGGACTGGCGACATGGGAGGAAATCGAAACCATTAAGAAATATGCGTTTCAGGTAAATGAGGTGCTGAAGGCATATTTCCTGCAGGCGGACATTAAGCTCATTGATTTTAAGATTGAATTCGGACGTTTCCATGGGAAAATTCTCCTTGCGGACGAAACATCCCCGGATACCTGCAGGCTTTGGGACGTACATACCAACGAAAAACTGGACAAAGACCGTTTCCGCAGGGATCTTGGCAATGTGGAGGAAGCCTATAACGAAGTGTTTAAACGGCTTGGGTTGTAATGCATATGGAGTATACGGGGCAGATGGAACAAGGGCAGATGGAACAAGGGCAGATGGAACAGGGACGGGCGCAAAGCGGCGGGACGGACAGGCTGAAGGAAGAATGCGGTGTTTTCGGCATGTATGATTTTTCCGGCGGGGACGTGGCATCCACGATTTATTACGGGCTGTTTGCGCTCCAGCACAGGGGGCAGGAGAGCTGCGGCATTGCGGTCAGCGATACGAACGGACCGAAAGGGAAAGTGGTAAGCGCCAAGGATATGGGACTTTTGAATGAAGCCTTTACGCCGGAGCTTTTGGATACGTTAAAGGGTGACATCGGCGTGGGGCATGTGCGCTATTCCACGGCGGGAAGCAGCACGAGGGAAAATGCCCAGCCCTTGGTGTTAAATTACGTGAAAGGAACTTTGGGGCTTGCCCATAACGGTAACCTGGTGAATGCGCCGGAGCTGCGTCACGAACTGGAATACACGGGGGCGATTTTCCAGACCACCATCGATTCGGAAGTGATTGCTTACCATATCGCCAGGGAACGGCTGAATTCCGCCACCGTGGAGGAAGCGGTGGGGCGTGCCATGCGGAAGATTAAGGGCGCTTATTCGCTGATTGTGATGTCGCCGAGAAAGCTGATCGGGGCGAGGGATCCCTTTGGTTTCCGGCCGCTTTGCATCGGGAAACGGGACAATGCTTATCTTTTGGCTTCCGAGACCTGCGCGCTGGATACGGTGGGCGCGGAATATGTCAGGGACGTGCTGCCGGGGGAAATCGTAACGATTTCGCCGGAAAAGGGAATCGAATCCGACCAATCCCTTTGCATCCCGGAAGAAAAACATGCCAGGTGCATCTTTGAATATATTTATTTTGCAAGACCGGACAGTTATATTGACGGTGTCAGCGTTTATAATGCGCGCATTTTGGCGGGCAGGTTTCTCGCCATGGATTCGCCCGTGGAGGCGGATTTGGTGGTGGGCGTGCCGGAATCGGGGAATTGTGCGGCGCTCGGATATTCTTTGCAGTCGGGCATCCCTTACGGACAGGCGTTTGTGAAGAATACCTATGTGGGGCGCACGTTTATAAAGCCCAAACAGAAAAGCAGGGAGAGCAGTGTACGGGTGAAACTGAACGCGCTGCGGGAAGCCGTGGAAGGAAAGCGGATTATCATGATCGATGATTCCATCGTGCGTGGAACGACTTCCGACCGCATCGTGCATATGCTGCGGGAAGCGGGGGCGGAGGAAGTGCATATGAGGATCAGTTCCCCGCCTTTTTTATGGCCCTGTTATTTCGGTACGGACGTACCGGCAAAGGAGCAGCTCATTGCCCACGGGCGCACCGTGGAGGAAATCTGCGCCATCATAGGCGCCGATTCCCTTGCTTACCTGAAGGAAGAACGGCTGGAGGAAATGGTGGGCGGCCTTGGTATCTGCAAGGGCTGCTTTAACGGAAGGTATCCCATGGAACCGCCCAAAGGGGATATCCGCGGGGATTATGAGCGGTAGGAAGCATGGAAAGCCATGGAAGGCCATTGGAGGTCGTGGAAAGTCATGGAATCAGAGAGGAGAGGTTTATGAGTACAGACAGATATCAGAGTCCGCTTTCGGAACGGTATGCCAGCAAAGAAATGCAGTATATTTTTTCGCCGGACATGAAGTTCCGCACATGGAGGAAATTGTGGATTGCCCTTGCGGAGACGGAAAAGGAACTGGGGCTTCCCATTACGCAGGAGCAGATTGACGAGCTAAAGGCGCATGCGGAGGATATCAATTACGATGTGGCAAAGGCGCGGGAGAAGGAAGTCCGCCATGACGTCATGAGCCATGTGTATGCATACGGGGTACAGTGTCCGAAAGCGAAAGGCATCATCCATTTGGGCGCCACGTCCTGTTATGTGGGCGACAACACGGATATCATCGTCATGACGGAAGCGCTTAAGCTGGTGAAAAAGAAACTGGTGAACGTGATGAAGGAACTTGCCGATTTCGCGGAGGAATACAAGGCGCAGCCCACGCTTGCCTTTACCCATTTCCAGCCGGCGCAGCCCACCACCGTGGGAAAGAGGGCGACGCTTTGGCTGCAGGAGTTCTTTCTTGATTTGGAGGATTTGGAGCATGTGCTTTCCCATATGAAACTTTTGGGCTCCAAGGGAACCACAGGGACGCAGGCGTCCTTTTTGGAGCTTTTTGACGGGGACCAGGAAACCATTGATAAGATTGATCCGATGATTGCGGAAAAAATGGGGTTTGCGGAATGCTACCCGGTATCGGGCCAGACGTATTCCCGCAAGGTGGATACGAGAGTCGTAAACGTGCTGGCGGGCATTGCTGCCAGCGCCCATAAGATGTCCAACGATATCCGTCTGCTCCAGCATTTAAAGGAAGTGGAGGAACCGTTTGAAAAGAGCCAGATCGGGTCTTCCGCCATGGCGTATAAGCGTAATCCCATGCGGAGTGAAAGGATTGCTTCCCTCTCCCGTTATGTGATGGTGGATGCATTAAATCCCGCCATTACTTCGGCGACCCAGTGGTTTGAGCGGACGTTGGATGATTCGGCGAATAAAAGGCTTTCCATACCGGAAGGGTTTCTTGCGGTGGACGGTATTTTGGATTTGTGCCTGAATGTGGTGGACGGTTTGGTGGTATACCCGAAAGTCATCGAAAAACGGCTGATGAGCGAGCTGCCGTTCATGGCGACGGAGAATATCATGATGGATGCGGTAAAGGCAGGGGGCGACAGGCAGGAATTGCATGAGAAGATCCGCACGCTTTCCATGGAAGCGGGCAGGAACGTGAAGGTGGAAGGAAAGGATAATAATTTACTGGAATTGATTGCGGCGGATCCCGCGTTTAACATGACCCTGGAGGATTTGCGCAAAACCATGGACCCGGCCAAATACGTGGGACGGTCCAAAGAGCAGGTGGAGGCATTCCTTTCCGGTGTCATCCGTCCGTTGCTGGAGAAGCATAAGGATTTGCTGGGCGTGAAAGCGGAGATTAACGTATAGGAAGAAATGCACCGTAACAGGGACGGAACCGGAAGCGTTACGGTGCATTTAGGAATGAGGATAATTTATGGGTGGATTTTTTGGAGTGGCATCAAAAAAGGATTGCATGTTTGACTTGTTTTTCGGGACGGATTACCATTCCCATTTGGGGACAAGGCGGGCGGGACTGGCGGTATACGGGGAAAAGGGTTTTGACCGCGCCATCCACAATATCGAGAACGCACCGTTCCGTACCAAGTTCGATAAAGACTTAAATGAAATGAAAGGCTTCCTGGGCATCGGCTGCATTTCCGATTATGAGCCGCAGCCGTTAATCGTGCGTTCCCATCACGGCACCTATGCCATAGAAACGGTGGGAAAGATTAATAATACGGACAAAATCGTGGAGCAGGTTTTCCGGTCCGGGCATTCCCATTTTCTGGAAATGAGCGGCGGGGATATCAATGCCACGGAACTGGTGGCGGCAATTATTAACCAAAAGGAAAACCTGGTGGAAGGCATCCGGTATGCGCAGGAAATCATAGACGGTTCCATGACCATACTGTTAATGACCGCAAAGGGGATTTATGCGGCAAGGGACCGGATGGGACGGACGCCTGTGGCGCTGGGAAAAAAGGACGATGCATACTGCATTTCCTTTGAGAGCTTTGCTTATTTAAACCTTGGGTATACCGGGGAGCGGGAACTGGGACCGGGGGAAGTGGTTATCGTGACGCCGGAGGGGGTCCATACGCTTGCAGCACCGGGGAAAGACATGAAAATCTGCACGTTTTTATGGGTTTATTACGGTTACCCGTCTTCCTCTTATGAGGGAATCAGCGTGGAAAAGATGCGCTATAACTGCGGCTCGCTGCTTGCCAGAAGGGATGATGCACAGCCGGATATCGTGGCAGGGGTGCCGGATTCCGGGACTGCCCATGCCATCGGCTATTCCAATGAGTCGGGGATTCCGTTTTCCCGTCCGTTCATTAAGTATACGCCCACATGGCCCCGTTCCTTTATGCCCACGATACAGAGCCAAAGGAACCTGATTGCGAAGATGAAACTGATTCCCGTCCACGATTTAATCCAGGATAAGAGCCTTCTTTTAATTGACGATTCCATCGTCAGGGGAACCCAGCTTAGGGAGACTACGGAGTTCCTTTACCAAAGCGGCGCGAAGGAAGTGCATATCCGTCCGGCGTGCCCGCCGCTGCTTTACGGCTGTAAATACCTGAATTTCTCCCGTTCCACTTCGGAAATGGATTTGATTGCCCGCAGGGTGTTAAAGGATTTGGAGCGGGAAGGCAGGTTTACCCGCCTGGAGGCATATTCCGACCCGGAGACGGAGGAATACGGGGAAATGCTGGAGCGGATCAGGGAGCAGCTTAATTTTACCTCCCTGCGCTACCACAGGCTGGATGATATGATGGAGTCGGTGGGGATTGAACGGTGTAAACTGTGTACGTATTGCTGGGACGGAAAGGAATAGGTTTTGGGGGATGCGCGTTAGCGGAATACCCTGTCCGGTCTGCGGATACCGGTCAGGGTATTCCGCTTTTTTTTCCGGAAAGTTTGTAAACGGCGGCAAATCCGGTACCCGCGGCGAACAGGTGAATCCGTTATGGGAGAACGGGGTTCCTGCCGTCATAAAAATTATGGAAAATGTATAGAAAAAATGCATAAAAACAAAAGATGAAATTTTGCTAATAGTAACAAAGATACAAAAAAAGCAAAAAAAGGCTTGCAATATTTGGTGAGGAATGATATTCTCAAAATGTAATCGGAAACGTTACCGACAACGATACCGAAAACGGTACCGACATCGTTACCGAAACCGTTACCGTAATGATTGCCATAATGACAAACAGGAATGTAGACAGGAATGTAGACAGGAATGGAAAACAGAAACGGGAAGCGGTGGGGCAGTTGCCGGAAACGGGAAACAGTATTTCAGCAGAAAAGGAGAGATAAGTATTATGAAAAAGAAATTAATCAGCGCATTACTTTGTGCAGCAATGGTTTCTTCCATGTTAGTCGGCTGTGGCGGCGGCGCTTCCGAAGCGCCTGCGGAAACGGCTCCGGCAGACAATGCGGCGGAGACGGCGCCTGCGGAAACGGCTCCGGCAGAGACGGCACCCGCAGACAATGCGGCAGCAGACGACAGTGCGGCAGCAGGGGAAGGTTCCGTATATTACCTGAACTTCAAACCGGAAGTTGATGCACAGTGGCAGGAAATCGCGGCAGCTTACACACAGGAAACCGGGGTTCCCGTAAAAGTGGTAACTGCGGCAAGCGGTACTTACGAAGAAGTTTTGAAATCGGAAATCGCAGGTTCCGATGCGCCGACCCTGTTCCAGATTAACGGACCGGTAGGATATAACAGTTGGAAAGATTACTGCCTTGATTTATCGGGTTCCGACCTTTACAACAACCTGTCCGACAAAGGTCTTGCGGTAACGGGCGATGACGGCGGCGTATACGGTGTTCCTTATACCGTGGAAGCATACGGAATCATTTACAACGATGCCATCATGCAGGCATATTTCGCAACCGAAGGCGCGAAAGCGGCAAACGTGGATGAAATCAACAGCTTCGCAAAATTGAAGGAAGTTGTGGAAGACATGACCGCAAAGAAGGATGCGCTTGGTATCCAGGGCGTATTCGCTTCCACTTCCCTTCTTCCCGGTGAAGACTGGAGATGGCAGACCCACCTTGCAAACCTTCCGGTATATTATGAATACAAAGACAACGGCGTAAACGATATGGCCGAAATTACCTTTAAGTATTCCGATAATTTCAAAAATATTTTTGACCTTTATATTAACAATTCCACCTGCGCGCCGGGACTTCTCGGAAGCAAGGCAGTTACCGATTCCATGGCTGAATTTGCGCTTGGACAGTGCGCAATGGTACAGAACGGTAACTGGGCATGGGGACAGGTTGCCGACGTAGACGGCAATACCGTAAAAGAAGAAGACATTAAGTTCATGCCGATTTACACGGGTGTATCCGGCGAGGAAAGCCAGGGGTTGTGCACCGGTACGGAAAACTTCTGGTGCGTAAACAAGCAGGCATCCGAAGCAGACCAGAAGGCAACGCTTGATTTCGTAAACTGGATGATTTCTTCCGACGCAGGAAAGAATTACATGGTGAACTCTTTAGGAAACGCTGCTCCGTTCTCTACCTTTGGCGACAGCGAGAAGCCTTCCGATCCTTTGGCAAAAGAAATGTACCGTTTCATGGAAAACGGCAAGAACAGCGTAACCTGGAACTTTACTACATTCCCCAGCCAGGCGTTCAAGGATGACTTCGGCGCGGCATTGCTGGAGTACTGCAACGGCAACATGAGCTGGGATGATGTAAAGAACCTGGTGGTAACAAGGTGGGCTGAGGAGAAATCCGCAACGGCACAGTAAATAATTGATACAATAAAACAAGGCACAAAATGAATAAGAACCGGATTTAACAGGAATCAGATTTAATAAGAATCAGATGTGCAAGCCTTGCAGGGAACGCCCCACAGCCTCGGCTGTGGGGCGTTTTGTAAGGAAATTGGTCCAAACAGGGGCGGTTGAGAAGGAGGATGGACAATGGAAAAAACATTAAAAAGATATTTTATGATTTTTACCCTGCCTACCGTAATAGCGTTTGCATTCGCGTTTATCATTCCGTTTGCACAGGGTGTGTATTTATCCTTTTGCAAATTTACCACGGTAGACAATGCGACGTTTGTGGGATTGGCAAATTACAAAACGGCTTTTGAAAGCGGTCAGGGATTCACCAGTGCGCTGGGATTTACGGCAGCATTTACGATTATCAGCGTACTTACCATTAACCTGCTGGCGTTTACGATTGCGCTGCTGCTGACAAGGAAAGTGGCAGGGACGAACGTTTTCAGGACAATCTTTTTCATGCCGAACTTAATCGGCGGTATTGTACTCGGCTATACATGGCAGCAGATGATTAACGCTATTTTATATAGATATGAAACGACGATTGTATCCAATGCCAAATTCGGTTTTTGGGGTTTGGTACTTCTGATGAACTGGCAGATGATCGGTTACATGATGATTATTTACATCGCGGGGCTGCAGAACGTACCGACAGAGCTGATTGAGGCGGCGAAGATTGACGGTGCAACGCCCTGGCAGACGTTGATTAAAGTAAAAGTGCCCATGGTTATGTCTTCGATTACGATTTGTATGTTCTTAACCTTATCCAACAGCTTCAAGCTGTTCGACCAAAACAAGGCCCTGACGGACGGCGCGCCGATGAAACGGACGCAGATGCTTGCCCTGAATATTTACGAAACGTTCTATGGAAGGACCGGGTATGAAGGCGTGGGTCAGGCAAAGGCAGTTTTGTTCTTCGTAATCGTAGTGGTTATCGCATTGGCACAGTTGTCCTTTACAAGGAGTAAGGAGGTAGAGCAATAATGATGTCGGCAAAAACAAAGGCTTCCAATAAAGTGATTTTTGTGGTATTATGTGTAGTAGCGGTAGCGATATTGTATCCGCTGTTGTTCATCCTGAATAACTCTTTCAAAGGGAAATTTTACATCAGTTCCGACCCGTTTTCGCTTCCTACGGGGGAAACGTTTGCGGGAATGACGAATTATGTGAACGGTTTGATTAAGACGGGACTTTTAAATGCCATCGGCTGGTCCTTTTTCATCACGATTATTTCCGTGATATTGCTCATCCTTTTTACGTCCATGACGGCATACTACATCACAAGGGTGAAATCCGTATATGCAACGGTACGATCATGGAAAATACAAACATGTAGTAAAGCACCGTTGCA
>CANTGP010000023.1 GCA_947653315.1 uncultured Lachnospiraceae bacterium | reverse complement strand
GGGAGCCGGGAATGCCGCGGAAGACGCAAAAGACGGCGATGCAGGAGCGGAAGACGCAAAGGACGGCGATGCGGGAGCGGAAGACGCAGAAGACGGTGATGCGGGAGCGGAAGACGCAAAGGACGGCGATGCGGGAGCGGAAGACGTAGAAGACGGCGATGCAGGAGCGGAAGATGCAGAAAGCGAAACCAGTAAGGAAACCGGGGAAGACGGCGAGGCGTCTGACGCATCGGAAAGCGGTTCGGTATCCATCGTCGGCGGTTCTGCCGGAACCGTGCAGATCGTAAGCGGTACGGGAAATTTTTCCGTGGATGAGGCAAGCGCTTCCTCCGTGGACGGGGAAATGGAATACCGGGAACCCATAGGGCAGAAAACGGAGCTTTGGAAATTCGGCCAGGACGGAAAAGTTACCGAAACGGTAGATCTGACACAGGTTTTTGAAGGTAAGGAGGATTTTTACATACAGAATATGGTAACGGACGGGGAGGGCAACCTGTATTTCGGATTTGACCGGAGTATCTTCGTACTGGATCGGGACGGAAACATGCTGTTCGAAACGGAACTGGACAGTTGGATTAATTCCCTGTCCGCCACGGGCGACGGTCAGGTATTGGTGTCCTACTGGGGAGAACAGATGGAAATCCATACCATTGATTTGGCAGGAAAGAAAATGGGGGATGCCGTGAACGCGATGCAGACCAACCGGTTCGGCAGCTATACGTTTTCACAGGGCGCCGGTGTGGATGTGCTTTACAGTGTGGACAGCAATTTGTACAGTTATAATTTCGGCGATGCGGAAGCGGTGGAACTGTTAAACTGGATTGACTGCGATATCGACCAGGATAATCTTCGGGGCTTTACCCTGCTGGAAGACGGAAGGGTTCTTGCGGTTACGTCGAGCTGGGACGGGGAAAGCGATGAAAACCAGGTGGAACTGGCTTACCTGACGAAGAAAAAGGGCTCGGAAGTACCGGAAAAGAAAATCCTTACTTACGGTACGTTAATGATGGATTATGATTTAAGGAAGAATATCATCGAATTTAACCGGACAAACCAAGAGTACCGGATTGAGGTGAAAGAGTACTATACGGATTATACGGGAGAGGATTCCTATACCAATGCGGTACAGATGATGAATGCGGATATTGTCAGCGGCAAATGCCCGGATATCATTGATTTTTCCAACGGCAATGTGGAGAATTACATTGCAAAAGGGGTGGTGGAGGATTTATATCCCTTTATGGAGGCGGACGCGGAAATCAACAAAGAGGATTATTTGGAAAATGTGCTGCGTGCCTATGAAAAGAACGGGAAACTTTATGCCATGCCTCCCAGATTTTATATCAGCACCGTTATGGCGAAAGTGGCGGATGTGGGCGATAAACAGCACATCACGCTGGAAGAAATCATGGAGCTTTCAAAAAATCTGCCGGAAGGGGTACAGCTTTACCAGTATGCCAGCAAGAATACGGTATTGGGCAATATATTCCGTATGAATATGGATGTGTTCGTGAATTGGGAAACGGGGGAATGCAAATTTAACGGAGAAGAATTTATCCGTGCCTTGGAATTTGCCAATACTTTTCCGGATGAATACTCATGGAGCGAGGATGCGCCCAGTACCCCGACCATGATACGGGAGGGAAAACTGGTAATGATGGAAGTCAGCTTTTCTTCCATGCAGGAGTTCCAAATGTATACGGGAATGTACGGGGAACCGGTGACGTTTATCGGCTTTCCTACGTCCAAGGAGAGCGGAACATACTTAAATTCCGCAGGCGCCCTGCTTGCCATGTCGTCGAAATCCCCTTATCAGGAAGGGGTTTGGCAGTTTATCCGTATGTCGCTGACAAAGGAAGCGCAGGAAAAACTTACCAATAGAAGCTACGGTTTCCCCGTAATGAAGTCTGCGCTGGATAAAATGTTTGAAAAAGACATGGAAGAAGAATATTATGAGGGACCGGACGGCGAGAAAGTGAAACAGCCCAAAACTACATGGGGGTATGATGATTTCTCGATTGAAATTTACGCGGCGACGGAGGATGAAGTGGCGGCAGTGAGGAAGCTGATGGAAAGCGCCAATTCCTCCTTCCGGTATGACGTCCAAATGAATAATATCATAGAGGAAGAAACGGCGGCGTTTTTTGAAGGACAAAAATCGGCAAAGGATGTTGCGGACATTATACAGAGCCGGGTTCAGATTTACGTAAACGAAAACCGGTAACACCTACCGGAACGGAAAACCGGAAACGGCAACCGGACGGTTACATGAAGAAAGGAGTACGGTAGGAAAGATGATGAAGTGGATACATGCAAAAAAGGTATTTGGGTGTCTGGCAGCGGCAGCGCTGTTTGCCGTCTGCGGGTGCGGAAACGGCTCCGGGGAAGAAACGGCGGGCAGCGGGAACGGTGTGGATGGGGATTATGTTTATGTGGCGGAATACAAGTCCTTAAATGATTATTGCGATTCCATACACGCGCTCCGGTTTGGCGGCGATAAACTGTTTTTTGCCGGAATGAAGGAAGATAAGGATGTATTGTATTCCATGATTGTCGGCGGGGATGACGTGAAGGAATTTCCGTTGGAATTGGAAAAAGGAATGCATGTGAATGTTTTGGGGAACGATGCGGAAGGGAACCTGCTGCTTGGGATGATCCAATATGAGGGCGATCCGGAAGCCGGAGGTACGGTGAAAAACGTGGTCATCCGGAAATGTTCGCCGGAAGGGGAAGAACTGGAAACCGTGGAAACCGGCAATGCTTTTGCCCAAATGGACAGTATGTCCTTTTACCTGTCCAGTCTTTTGCAGGACAAGGAGGGAAACTATTATCTTGGCTCCTCGAAAGAGGTTTATGTACTGCGCAAGGACGGCAGCCTTTACTGTGAGATTCCCATCGGGCAATATCTGACAAACCTGTTTGCCATGAAAGACGGCAGGGTGGTGGCTGCTTATTACGGAAATAACGGCTGGTGCCTGGAGGAAGTAAACCCTTCCCAAAAGAGCCTGCAGCCCTTGGCGAGCAGTATTGTCTTCGATTACGGTACTTATCAGGGCGGTGTGGATACGGACCTGCTTTACACGCAGAATGCCATCCTTTATACGTGCAATTTGGGGGATGAGAAGCCGACGGCGCTTTTGAACTGGATGGACAGCGATATTGACAGCAACAACTTAAGTGATTTCACCATCCTTTCCGACGGGCGGATTGCGGCAGTGACCAGGGATTACAGCGCAGGGGCGACGGAACTGGGGATTCTAACCAAGAAAGACCGTTCCGAAGTACCGGAGAAGGAAATCCTGACTTATGCGTCCTTATATGTCCCTTATTTTGCGGAAAAGGATATCGTGGCGTTTAACAAACAGAGCGACAAATACCGTATTGTGGTGAAGGAGTACGGGGATGACAGTATGTCTTATGCGGACCGGGCGGCATTGTTGAATGCGGATCTTACCGGCGCGAATCCGCCGGACATCATCGATTTGGAATACAGCACCCTGTCCCTGGAAGAACTGGTTGACGCAGGCGTGGTGGAAGACCTGTCGCCTTATTTGGACGGGGATACTGTCATTAAACGGGAAGATTATGTGGAAAATGCCCTGCGTGCCTATGAATGGGACGGAAAATTATACGGAATCATGTCCTGCTTCGGCATTCAGACGGTAGTCGGCAAGGTATCCGATGTGGGGGAAGGTTCCACATGGACCGTGGACGATGTCCTGGCATTGGCGGATTCCAAAGAAAGCGGCGTGGAAATTTTTAACTATGCGGACAGAACCAACGTCCTCCATAAAATGTGCGCATTAAATGAGGAGTTGTTTATTGACAGGGAAAACGGTACCTGCGACTTCAGCAAGGAAGAATTTTACAAAATTCTGGAATTTACAAGCCGTTTCCCCCAGGAATATGAGTATGATCCCAATGCTCCTTCGGAAATAGAAAAAATCAGGAGCGGCAAGCTGCTGTTATTGTCGGAGCCCATTACGGCGGTATCCCAGTACCAAATGTATGAGTATGAGTTTGGCGAACCCGTTAATTTCATCGGATATCCGACGTTTGGCAAAAGCGGGCTGACGCTTGTTCCAAACAGCACTACGGTGGCAATGCATGCATCCTCCAAAAATAAGGAGGGCGTATGGGAATTCATCCGTTTTAACCTGACGGAGAAACGCCAGGAAAACATGTGGACGGCGAACGCAGGTTTCCCCATTTTAAAATCCGCTTTGGATAAGGTTCTTGCAGATGCGATGGAAGATGAGTATTATGAAGATGAGGACGGAAATAAAAAGCTGACGTCAAAAATGACATGGACGACCGGCGATTTTACCGTGGAAGTATATGCGGCGACCAAAGAGCAGGTGGACCGAATCCGTGAAATGATTGATACCGCACAGCCTGGGGGAACCATGGAAGAAAAACTGTATGACATTATCCGTGAGGAAGCACAGGCATATTTTGACGGGCAGAAAAAGGCGGAGGATGTGGCGGCATTAATCCAAAACCGCGTACAGACGTATTTGGACGAGACAAGATGATGGAAAAGGGAAAAAAAACCGCAGGGTTTTGGCGGCGGAAAAAGCAGGAACATCCGGCGCCAAAGATTGGTGCGGGGAAACAAAAAAGCGCCATACAGAAAAAGAACGCAAAGAGCAGACGGATTTCAACGGCATTTTTGGCCCCCAGTGTTTTGGGGGTACTGCTGTTCTTTGTGCTGCCTTTTTTGGTTGTGTTTTTTTACGCGGTGGTGGACAATCCCATCAGCCACCGTTTTGTGTTTTTGGACAATTTTATCAACGTGTTCCGCAATGCGGCGTTCCGGCAGGCGGCATATAATACCATGAAGTTTTCCGTGATTGCGGTTCCTTTGGCGGTGGTGCTGTCTTTGGGGCTTGCCATGCTGCTTGACAGTAAGATTCCGTTTAAAAGCCAGTTCCGCACGTTTTTCCTGACGCCGATGATGGTGCCCATTGCATCGATTGTGCTGATTTGGCAGGTATTGTTCCATTATAACGGCATGATCAATGACATTACCGCATTGTTCGGTTCCGCAAAAATCGACTGGCTGAAATCGGACCACGCACAGGTGGTGATTATCGTGCTGTTTTTATGGAAGAATTTGGGGTATAACATGATTCTGTTCATGTCGGCGCTTGGAAGCATACCGAAGGACATCCTTGAGGTGGCGGTGCTGGAGAGCGCCAAACCGTGGCAGATTTTTATCCATATTAAAATCCGCTACCTTTCCTCCACGATTCTGTTCGTAACGATTATGTCGCTCATCAATTCGTTTAAGGTATTCCGGGAAATTTACCTGCTGACGGATGATTATCCTTATAATACGGTGTATATGATGCAGCATTTCATGAATAATACCTTCGGCAGCCTGGATTACCAAAAGCTGTCGTCGGCGGCCATCATGATGTCCATTGTCATGATTATTATCATAGGAATTTTATTCCTTACGGAAAACCATTTCGGAAAGGATGTGGAAGGATGAAAATCGGCAGGGGCAGCGTCAACCGGGCGGCGCTGTTAAGCGAAAGTGCATATAAGAGAATGATTGTGCGGAAAAAGCGCATTTCAAAAATAAGGCGTGGAATCGCCACGCTGCTCGCGGCGTCCTGTGCGGTACTGTTCCTGATGCCCATTGTGCTTACCGTCACCAATTCGTTCATGTCGGCTTCGGAAATATCTTCCAATTACGGACAGGTTTTTGCCACCAGTGATTCGGGGGGGAAAACTTACATTTCCGAAAAAGTCAACCTGAAATTTATCCCGGATATGGTGTCTTTTGCCCAATACATTACGGTTTTGTTTAAAAGCCCTGATTATTTGTTCAAATTTTGGAATTCCGTGATTTTGGTGGTGCCGATTGTGGGTTTCCAGCTTTTGGTGGCGTTACTCGCCTCGTATGGTTTTACGAGGTACCGGGGCAGAATAAAGGAAATGATCTTTTTCGCTTACATTATCCTGATGCTGATGCCTTACCAGGTAACGCTGGTGCCGAATTATCTGGTATCCGGCTGGCTGCATATTCTGGATACGCGTTGGGCGATTTGGCTGCCGGGGATTTTCTCCCCCTTTGCGGTATATCTTCTGACGAAATACATGCGCCGGATTCCCACCTCCGTGATGGAGGCGGCACAGATTGACGGCGCGGGGGAGTGGCAGATTTTCCGACATATTTGTATGCCGCTTTGCAAAGGCTGTATGTGTTCCGTGGCAATCCTGATTTTTATCGATTACTGGAACATGGTGGAACAGCCGTTGATATTATTATCGGACGATTCCATGCATCCGCTGTCGGTCTTCCTTTCCAAAATCAAAAAAGGGGAAATCGGGCTGGCGTTTGCGGTGGCAACCATATACATGATACCGACCCTTTTGGTATTCCTCTACGGTGAGGATTATTTGGTGGAAGGGATTACGTATCAGGGCGGAATCAAGGGATAGGAGGATAGAAGCAGATGAATGAGAATAAGAATCCGGCAAAAAGACGGGAATGGGTGAAGAATGCGGCAATCATCTTTCTGACCATCATGCTGTTGCTGACATTTTTTTCCAATACCATCATGAATTATTCGCTGCCGGAGGTGGCGACGGAGTACGTGCAGAGCGGCTCCATAACCGAAAAAGTCAGGGGGACGGGGACGATAGAGGCGACGGACCCTTATAATATTGTCGTAAAGGAAACGAGGGTCATTGCCAGCGTGGCGGTGAAACAGGGCGACGAGGTGGAAAAGGACCAGGTGATTTATTACCTGGAAGACGAACAGAGTGACGAGCTTAAGACGGCGGAAAAGGAACTGGAAGACTTAAAACTGGCTTATATGAAGGGGCTGTTCGGCAATAACGTATCATCGGAAATCATCACGAAAGTTGCCAACGGGAATGTGGACGGATTTGCCGCTTTGCAGGCGAAAGTGGGCGATATGCAAAAGCGCCTTGACGCGGCTCAGAAGCGGGTAAAGGAGTGCCAGGAATCCTTGGAAGCCTTAACCCTCCAAAGCACGGTCAATACCAACAATTCCACCATCAATACCATAGGGGAAGAAAACCAAAAAGCGGATGCGGCTACGGACCTTGCCAATGCACAAACGGCGGAGGGCAACGCGGAAGCGGCTTTTAACCGGATGAAATCGGAAAAGATAGAAAGCCTGAATTACCAAATTAAGGAAAAGCAGGATGCCATTACCGATTTGGAGACCTTAATCAAGGGGGCGGAAAATATTGCGGGGAGCGTTTCCGGAAGTTCCGGGGATTCCGATTCGGGAAACCAGCAGAGCACAACATCAGGAGGTATCGATGCTTTTATCCAGCAGCGCGAAGCGGCAAAGACGGTGGTTACAGAGAAATTTAACGCTATTTACGAAGCGGCGCAAAAGGATGGTTCCTATTCCGGGGGAGAAAACATTGATGAATTAAGGCAGTGGATTAATGAAAACGACGACAGGTATCAAACGTATGCTACGTTGTTAAACGATTATGATGCGGCGGTATCCCAATATGAAATCGCCGTGGAAATGGCGGAAAACGCATCGAACCAGTTAGGAAGCCATGACGATAACCGGACGGAACTGGCAAAAAGGAAAAGCGAACTGAACGAACTGCAGGCACGGCTGTCCGAGGTAAACGCCATGACGTATACGCCCGGCGACAGCGTAAAGCAGGCACAGGACAAATTAAACCAGGCAGACCGGAATTTAACCGATAAAACCAATGCCAATAAGCAGGCATCCGTTGCCTACCAAAATCAGATTGCCAATGCCGAAGCTGCCCTTAAGAATGCACAGGCGGTATATGATCTGCTTAAGGAAGAACAGACGGAAATGAACGCGGATATTAATGCGGAACTGGATTTGGCAAAAATCAATGACGATATTGCGAAAAAAGAGCAGGAAATTGAGGAATTAAGGGAGAAATCCATAGGAGCTGCCGTGAAATCCCCCGTGGCGGGTACGGTCACATCCCTTGCCTATACGGCAGGAGAATCCACAAAACCGGGAGAGACGGCGGCAGTCATGCAGGTAGCAGGCAAAGGCTTCACCGTGGCATTTTCCGCCACCACCGAGCAGGCGAAGAAACTTTCCGTGGGGGATATTGCCGAGCTGCAGAACGCATGGTATTACGACGGCGTAAAAGCGACGCTGGCCTCCATTAAGCCGGACCCCAACGAACCGGCGCAGAAAAAGCTGCTGACCTTTAACGTGGAAGGGGAAGTGCAGGCGGGGCAGTCCCTAAGCCTGTCCATCGGGCAAAAGAGCATGGATTATGAACTGGTGGTGCCAAACAGCGCCATCCGGGAAGATAATAACGGCAAGTTTATCCTGATTGTGGAGTCAAAGAGCAGTCCCCTTGGCAACCGTTACATTGCAACGAGGGTGGATGTGGAGGTGCTGGCATCGGACGATACCCATACGGCAATCTCCGCCGGCATTTATGGCTATGAATATGTCATTACCACGGCGACGAAGCCGGTGGAAGCAGGAAAACAGGTCCGCCTGACCGATTAAAAGCGGACGGGACAGGAAGGGCGTGTATCGATATGGAAGTGGGATATGAATAAAATCAAAGGATTTTTTAAGTGTTTTACCGTGAAACAAGTGCTGCTTGCCATGGTGGTGATATTCTGCCTGCTGGCATGGTGCGCGCTGACGGTATTTTCCGTGGGCAAAAAGAACGGGCTGCCCGACCAGACGGCGGCGAAACGCTGGTCAAAGGAAAACGATGCGGCACAGATTACCTGTTTTTTCACGGGGAGCACGGAGATTGACAAAAACAGGATAAGGACGTTTGAAGACCAACTGGATAAGGCGCTTTTGGAGGCTTCCATTACGGCATCCAACGAAAACGCAAGACTTTGGGCGGATGCTTACAGCGCGGTAGGAAAAATTACCCTTTCCAGCAAAAAAACCTCTTTGGAGGCGGATGCCGTGGGAATCGGCGGGGATTTTTTCCTGTTCCATCCGGTACGGCTTTTGTTTGGCTCTTATTTTTCGGGAAACGACCTGATGTATGACAAGGTTATTTTGGACGAGGATGCCGCATGGCAGTTGTTCGGCTCCAATGACGTGGTGGGGATGCAGGTAACCATCGGGGGTGTCCCGCACTACGTTGCCGGGGTCATCCACAGGGAAAGCGGACGTTTTAACGAAGCCGCAGGGCTTGGGAAAACGATGGTTTACGTTTCCTGGGAAACGTTGTCGGAATACGGTACCACGGACGGCATCAATACTTATGAAGTGCTTATGCCCAATCCGGTGGAGGATTTTGCCTATAAAAAGGTAAAAGAGAAATTCGGCATCGACGAAACCAATATGTGGGTCGTGGATAATTCCTCGCGTTTCCGGATGAAGGCACTGTTTCAGGTGATTGCGGAATTCGGGCTGCGCTCCATGAACGATTATGCCATCCGCTATCCTTACTGGGAGAATGTGGCACGGGCATGGGAAGACGTGCTCGCCCTTGTGCTGGTACTGCAAATTCTCTTTTTGTCCATCCCTGCGGTTATTGTGACCGTGACGCTTATCCTTTTATGGAAGCGGAAACAGTGGACGTGGCGGACGGTATGGCAGTTTATTTTGGACGTTAAGGAAAAGGGGACGGAGCGGTTCCGCAAAGAAAAAAACAAATGGAAATATTTTTAGGGGTATGGCAATATCTTTAAAGGATATCGGGATATTACTGCCAATCACACATGGGGAGGATAACATATGGGGAAAAAAACGGGTAAAAACCATAAAAACGCTGCCGTAAAGAACCTGAAACGGAGAATCCTGTGCGGTCTTGCCGGTTTGGCGGCACTGGCGCTTACGGCATGCGGGGGAGGGGACGGCGGAGCCGCGGAAAAGTCCAAGGAACACGTTTACCGTTCGGAGCAGGTGGATTTGGACACCGTGGGAGATCCGAACGAAATCAATGATATCAAAATCATGGACGGCAGGCTGTATATCACCACCTATACCTGGAAGGAAGAAGGAGGCAGCCTCATACGGCTTATCAGCCAGAATATGGACGGCACGGATGTTAAAACGGCCGAAGTGGAAGCGGGTGAAAATACTTATTATTCGTATACGTCGGCGGATGCGGAGGGTAATTATGTTGCCATTGTAAATGATTCCTATGAGGAAACGGGCGGCGCCGCCGGGGAATCCGTATGGGTAAACAAATATTATTTGGTGAAATTGGGTCCCACCGGAAATGAATTATGGCGGACGGAACTGACAGGGAAAGACCCGGATATGTATTGGATCAACAATATGTTTCCCATGGCGGACGGAAGGATTATGGTCTGTGATACGGACGGAATGTTCCTTTTTGATGCGCAGGGAAAGAAAACGGGGGAAATAAAACTGCAGAAGGAACTGGAAATCGGCAGTTTGTACCAAATACGGGACGGCTCCATCATTGTACGTTCTTACAGCTCCGAAAAAAATGCCGATGTGTTAACCAAGGTGAATCCCGATACCGGTGAGGTTTCGGAGGAATATACCATACCGGGTGGCTCTAACGGTTATGGC
Source organism: uncultured Lachnospiraceae bacterium (assembly GCA_947653315.1). Taxonomy (GTDB): domain Bacteria; phylum Bacillota; class Clostridia; order Lachnospirales; family Lachnospiraceae; genus Kineothrix. The sequence goes on along the minus strand of CANTGP010000023.1, from coordinate 4,370 downwards.
GGACTGTACGCGGGAAAAGGTTTTGACTTTTATTTGCTGGGAAGCGGGAGCATTTTTGCTTATAATTTGGGGGACACGGAGCTGACCGAACTGATGAATTTCATCGATTCGGATTTAAGCGGTTATTATATTTACAATTTTGCCGCCGTGGATGAAAATGAATTTTACGGAATTACGGATGACGATACCGGCAGTCTGGCGTTTATGAAATTTACGAAAGTGGACCCGAAAGACGTGAAGGATAAGATTGTCCTTACTTTGGCCTGCAACGGTTTTGACTGGGATGTACGCAGGCAGGTAGTGGCGTTTAACAAGTCCAGTGAGGAGTACCGCATTGTGGTGGAGGACTATTCCAACTATAACACGGATGAGGATTACACGGCGGGGCTGACGCGCCTGAATGCGGATATCGCGTCGGGAAAAGTACCGGATATCCTTGTGGTCGGCTACTCCATGCCGATAGACAGTTATGTGGCAAAGGGGCTGTTTGAAGATTTGTACCCCTTCATCGATAAAGACGCGGACTTTAACAGGGAAGACTTTTTCCCAAATGTGTTAAAAGCCTATGAGACGGACGGAAAACTGTACCGGCTGGTGCCTTCCTTCACGGTCCGGACGGTAGCGGGCAAAACCGCCAATGTGGGATCGGAAAGCGGATGGACGCTGGATGACCTGAATGCGGTGATGGAAAAAATGCCGGAAGGCGCCCAGGTATTTTCGGAAATGACAAGGGACGTGATGTTAAATGACAGCATCCAAATGTCCGGCAGCCAGTTTATCGATTGGAAGACGGGGGAATGCCATTTTAATACGGAAGAATTTATGGATTTGCTTGCATTTATCAACAGTTTCCCGGAGCAGTTGGGGGACGACTATTATAACGATTCTTTTTGGCAGGGGTATGACAGCATGTGGCGGGAGAATAAAGTGCTGCTAAGTTATCTATACCTTAACAATTTTGAATCCTATAATTATGCGAAAAAAGGAACGTTTGGCGAAGACATTACGCTGGTCGGCTTTCCGGTCCGGGAAGGAAACGGGGCTGCAATTTCTTCCGGCATAGAGCTGGCGATGTCCGCAAAATCCAAACAAAAGGAAGGGGCATGGCAGTTTTTGCGGTATTTCCTGTCGGATGAATACCAGGAAAAACTGTACCAGTGGCCGCTTTGCATGAAGCAGGTGGAGCATTTGGCACAAGAAGCCATGAAAGTGCCGACCTATGAGGATGAAAACGGAAACCTGGTGGAAATGGAGCAGACCTACATGGTAAACGGCGTGGAGGTTCCGGTTACGCCCATGAGCAGGGAGGAAGTGGATGAAGTCATCGCTTACGTGAAGACGGTGGATCAGGTGTATTCCTATAACGAAGCGCTGCTGAATATCGTGGCGGAGGAAGCGGCGCCGTATTTTGCGGGACAGAAAAATGCGAAGGAAGTGGCGGATATCATCCAAAGCCGGGTTCAGATTTATGTGAACGAAAACCGATAAATCAGTAGTTTGTAACAGCAGGAAACAGGAAGGCTGGGGAAAGAACATGGACAGCGGAGAAAACATGGACGGAAGGCTGCGTTCCCGGTTTCAAAGAACGGAAATGCTGCTTGGCGGCAGCGCCATGGAAAGGCTGCGGGATGCCAGGGTGGCGGTCTTCGGGGTCGGCGGTGTGGGAGGTTACGTGGCGGAAGCCTTGGCGCGCAGCGGCGTGGGAAACATTGATTTAATCGACAGCGACAAAGTGGCGTGGAGCAATATCAACCGCCAGATTACCGCGCTTTCCGGTACGGTGGGCAGGTATAAGGTGGATGTCATGGCGGAGCGGATTATGGAAATCAATCCGCTTGCCGATGTGCGGACGTTCCGCTGCTTTTTCCTGCCGGAAAACAGGGAATTATTTGATTTTGGCAGTTATTCGTATATTGCGGATGCGGTGGATACGGTGACGGCGAAGATTGCATTGGTTGAGCTGGGAAAAGAGTACGGTGTGCCGGTGATCAGCAGCATGGGCGCCGGAAACAAATTGAATCCGGCGGCTTTTGAAGTGGCGGATATATACGAAACAAGCGTGTGCCCGTTAGCGAAGGTGATGCGCAGGGAACTGAAAAAAAGAGGGGTGGAACGCCTAAAGGTGGTTTACTCCAGGGAGGAGCCGCGCAGGCCGCTGCCGTCAGACGGAACGGATACGGGAAGCGCAAGACGTTCCACGCCGGGAAGCGTGGCGTTTGTTCCTTCGGTGGCAGGGCTGATTATGGCGGGGGAAATCATCCGGGACCTTTCCGGTTGTTAGCGCGTGTTTATATTCCGCCATTTGAGCAGAAAAAAATACGGAATACGGAGTGCAAAATGAAAATACGGGATTACTTAAAGAAGAAGAAAATCATCTGCGACGGGGCTTTCGGTACCTATTTTGCGGATAAGTACGGGGTGGCAGAGCTGCCGGAGCGTTTGAACGGGACAAAGCAGGAATGGATGCGGCAAATCCATAAGGAATATTTGGAAGCGGGGGCCGTACTGCTCCGGACGAATACGTTTGCGGCGAACCGTATGTCCTTATGCTGCGGGGAAGAAGAACTGCGGGAGAATATCCGTGCCGCTTGGGAAAATGCCCTGCAGTCGGCAAAAGACTGCGGCAGGACTTTGGGGGAAGACTGCTTTATTGCCGGGGATATCGGTCCGCTGCCCGTCCGCGCCGGCAGGACGGAGGACGAGATTTACCGGGAATACCGTTTGATTGCCGATACCTTTACGGAAGCAGGGGCGGATCTTCTTATTTTTGAGACGTTTTCCAATATGGACGACATTCTTCCGGTCATCCGGGACCTGAAAAAAGAACGGGAGCTGTTTGTCATCGTTCAGTTTTGCGTGAACCAGCACGGATACAGCAGTGCGGGGATTAGCGCCCGCAGACTTCTTACGGAAGCGGCGCAGTCCGGGGCAGTGGATGCCGCCGGTTTTAACTGCGGTGTCGGTCCCGCCCATTTGTACCGGATTTTGGAGAAAATGGAACTGCCGGAAAACATTTACCTTACGGCGCTGCCCAATGCGGGATACCCGAAATACATGGAAAAGCGCAGGGTATTTGGCAACAGCGCGGAATATTTTGCCGGTAAGATGGCCCAAATCGGGGCGTTAAACGTTGCTTTTCTGGGCGGATGCTGCGGAACGTCGCCTTCGTTTACGCAAAAACTGTGCGAAAGTGCGGATACCGCTCCGGTGCGGACCGGTACGGGGCGCGTGCAGGTGTCCGTCCGGGAAAAGGCCGGGAGGGAGAGCGGTTTTTGGCAGGGGAAGGAGCCAGGAAAAAAGCTGGTTGCCGTGGAGCTTTCGCCGCCTCCGGGCGCCGACGACGGCAAAATGATGGAAGGCGCCTTTTGGTTACGGCAAAAAGGGGTGGATGTGGTGACATTTCCCGATTCGCCTTCCGGCAGGACGAGGGCGGATTCGGTTCTGACGGCAATGAAGGTGTGGCAGGAAACGAAACTGTGCGTTATGCCGCACATTTGCTGCCGGGACAAGAATGCCATTGCCATGCGCTCCCAGCTTTTGGGGGCATATGTCAACGGAATAAGGAATTTGCTTGTGGTAACGGGCGATCCCGTTCCGATGATGATGCGCCAGGACGTAAAAAGCGTGTTTAATTTTGATTCCGTGGGATTAATGAAAATCATCCGGGAATTAAACCAGGAGGAATTTGCGGAGGAACCCATGGGATACGGCGGGGCAATCAACCAGGGAAGACATAACCTGGATGTGGAAATCCGCAGGGTGGAAAAAAAGATGGCGCAGGGGGCATCTTTTTTCCTGACCCAGCCTGTCTTTACGGAAGCCGCCGCAAAGCGGTTAAAAGAAGTGAAGGAGCGCACCGGGGCGAGGATTCTGTGCGGTATCATGCCCCTTGTGAACCTCCGCAACGCCCTTTTTATGAAAAACGAGATGGTCGGAATCGGGGTGGACGATGAGGTCCTTTCCTGTTTCCATGCAAAAATGACCCGGGAAGAAGGGGAAACGGCAGGCGTGGGGATAGCGAAGAAGGTCATGGATATGACGGGGGATTTCGTGGACGGGTATTATTTTTCCATTCCGTTTAACCGGGTTTACCTGTTGGATGCTATTTTGGACCGGAAGCGTGGGGAATGAATTTTTTGGGAAAAAATCTTTGGAAGATGCCGCAAAAGCGGGGCGCGTGGCGAGTAGGGGATAAACTTTTCCCCTACTCGATTTGGAGTTTTGTCGTTGCAGAACGGTGGAGCTGCTAATATATAGTAATTTCAAGGCTTCCAATGTTTTATTGGGAGCTTTTACTAACTGCATTAATTCATCTTTATAAAAGAATAAACGATATGCTATTTCTATCAAATTTCCATTAAATTTCTTCT
>CANTGP010000022.1 GCA_947653315.1 uncultured Lachnospiraceae bacterium | reverse complement strand
TGTGCATAAAAAGAAAACGGAACGTCCCTGGGACGTTCCGCTCCAAACATTTGTCAAATTCATTCCTCTGCTTATCCATAACCGCCGTCAGCATTCCGCTTCCGCCATTTCCAATGCCGCGGCGACCACTTTGTCCATATCGTAATATTTATATTGTCCAAGCCTGCCGCCAAAAAGGACATTTCCTTCTTTTTGCGCCAGTTTCCTGTATTCGTCAAACAGCTTATTGTTACATGCATCATTGACCGGATAATACGGTTCATCCCCTCTTTGCCATTTGACGGGATATTCCCTCGTGATGACCGTCCCCTTTCCGGTTCCGAATTCAAAATGTTTATGCTCAATGATCCTGGTATAAGGCACTTCCCGTTCCGTATAGTTCACCACCGCATTCCCCTGGAAATTGTCGCAGTCCGGCATCACTTCTTCCTCAAACCGCAGGGAACGGTACTCTAACGCTCCCAGCCGGTAATCAAAATATTCGTCGATCATGCCCGTATACAGGATTTTTCCGAAAGACATGCTGCCGTCTGCCCTGCAGGCGCCCAAAAACTCCTTATACTCCGTTCCCGTCCGCACCGGTACCCCTTCCAGCATTTTCCTGACAACCGCCGTATACCCGCCCACGGGAATTCCCTGATACAAATCGTTAAAATAATTGTTATCGTAGGTAAACCGCAGCGGTACCCGCTTGATGATAAACGCCGGAAGCTCCGTGCAGGAACGCCCCCACTGTTTCTCCGTGTAACCCTTAATGAGTTTTTCGTAAACATCCCTTCCTGCCAGGGACAGCGCCTGTTCTTCCAAATTCTTCGGTTCCGTGATTGCCAGTTCCTTCCTCTGGCTTTCCACCACGGCTTCTGCCTCTGCAGGAGTCTTAACCCCCCACATCCGGCTGAACGTATTCATGTTAAACGGCAGATTATAAATCTCGTCCCCGTATACCGCCACGGGCGAATTGATAAACCGGTTAAATACGGCATACCGGTTCATATACTCCCACACTCTTTCATCGGACGTATGGAAAATATGCGCCCCGTATTTATGTACCTGGATTCCAAGCATTTCTTCCGTATAAATATTTCCGGCGATATGCTCCCGCTTCTCAATGACAAGGCATTTCCTTCCCCTTTTTTTCATCTCATTGGCAAAAACAGCCCCAAAAAGCCCGGCTCCCACTATCAGGTAATCATAATGCATGACTGTCCTTCCCTTCCGACTATTCCTTTAACTGGTATTTCTCCAACTGTACGTAATCATCCATCAGCTCAAGAATTTTTTTGCGTCCGCTTTTATTTAATTTCACGTAGTACTGCATCACACGGTTTTCCAGGATTTTCTCACCGAGGCTGGCACCTTTTTCCAAAGAACTGAAATCAACCGGGTTTAAGTTCAGTTTGTCACACATTTTAATCACCGTCCCGTATGCCATACCCTCAATTCCCCTGTCCAGCGCCGTAACCAATGTGCTGTAAGGTATCTGCATCTCGATCGCAAACTGTCTCACGCTCTTGTACTGCGTCAAAATTTCCTTCTTTAATATTTCTGCCTTTGTCATATCTGGCTTCCTCCTGTCACTTTTGTTTGTGTTCACTTATACTAAAATAGTACGATACAGACATAACGATATAATCCAACAGCAACATTATAGCACATAGACGTTATTCCGTCACTCATTTTTGCAAATGTATACAAAATTTAAATAAATTTTATTATTTCCTAATAATTTTATTTTTTTCTTAACTAATTCACAACTTTGCATTGTATATCACTATCCTTAAAAATGCACACCGACCAAATCTACCAGGAAATTCCCAAACCTTCACAGACTTTATCCGCCATCAGCGCTGCCCCCGCCGCATTCGGATGGGTCCCGTCACTGGTATATTCCCTGGAATTATCATAAGTAATACCGCATCCGTACACATCAATGATACCGGCGCCCTTGGCATGTGCCACCGCCTTGATGCAGTCGTTATAATTTTTTGCCGTCAGTCCCAGTTCATTTTGGAAAGGAGCACAATTTCCTTCCGCATCCCACCGGGACACCTCAATCATCGTACAGCAGTAAATCTCCGCATCGGGATACCATGTATGCATTTTATCCAGCATCAGACCATACGCCTCGCTGAAATTCTGGATATATCCTTCCTGCACCTCCGATACGCCGTCATAAGCCCCCAAGGGAATATTACTTATGAAATCATTGGTTCCCATCAGGATTACAATGACATCCGGCCAGTTTCCTTCCCTGTCTGCCAAATCCGCAACCCTTTGGTTCCCGCAGGCGTACGCCCCGTCATGGTTGTCCAACGACTGCCCGCTCACCATACTGCCCGAATAAGACGCGTTGCTGCACAGCTCCATCCCGGACCGTTCCACGACCTGCATCCACCATGTCTCCCCGACATCGGAAATCTCCCCGTATTCCGGATAAAATATACTGTAATTTTCAGGAATGTACCCCGAAAACGTGGAAATACTGTCCCCGCAGAACGACACTTTCTTCCCTGCCCACGGAGAAATCCCGTCTTCTTCCTCCTGCGCGGTTCCTGCTTCCGCTCCGTTCCCCGTCCCGTCCGCCGTGCCGGTTCCGGCTCCGACTTCCGTCCCGGATACCTCCCCACTCCCGGCTCCCGCTGCGGCTCCGTTTTCCATTCCGGCTTCTCCCTTTTCCGTCCCGGATGCGGTTCCGGCATCCCCTTCCTCACCGGCTGCCGTTCCGACCCCGGTCTCCGCCGCGGTTCCGGTTTTTATTCCGTCTTCTTCCGCCATACTGCCTTCCGCCCTGCTGCCACAGCCCGCAATTCCTGCCGCCATGGCAAAAACCAAAACACCGGCTGCCACTTTTCTTCCGATTTTTCCGCCCATTCCGTTTCCGACTCCTTCTTCCGCCCTGTCTCCGTGAATCCATCCTTCACCAAAATGCAAAGTTGTTTCTTAACCCTTCCTTACTTCCTAAACATGGACTGCCTTGCCCCGTGCATGGTTCCGCTGTTCTTTAATACGTCGTTGACGGCATCCATCCGCAGCCCTGCATCTATGAAATCACAGTTTTTGCAAAACGGGTAATTCTGCCTTCCCGTCCGGATGGCATTTCTAAGAATTTGGTACTTCTTACTGTTCCATCCTTCTTTTAAAGACACTTCATGCAGGTCCGCCAAATCCGTTACTTCAAAATTATCGCAGCAGCAAATGCCAAGTTTTCCGTTTGGCATAATCCACATATCCGTATAGGGCATCAGGCACGTTTCTTTAATCACCTTATCCGTCGCCGGTTTATTGGGCGCACTCCCTGCCCGGTTCGTCAGGACTTCCTTTAAATACCGCATCTGAATCAGGACATCCACATTTTGGAACTCGTCAGGATGTGCCTTTACGTAATCATGGACCGTTTGGACGCTGTCATGCAGCTTCATTTCCAAACTATAATTATTAATTACCAACTGGTTCACATACGGCGCCACTTCCTTCAGCTTGTCAACCGTCAACAGCAGTCCGTTGGTGGACATAAAAATAAAGGCTTCCGGCAGCTTCTCCCGCGCATACTTATGGAATTCCATAATCCTGGTATCCAACAGCGGTTCGTTATTCCCATACATCGTCAGATGCCCCTTGTACCCCCAATCCGCCAACTGGTCGATAATATTATAAAACAGCCCTTCCTCCATCCGCATGTAAGGACGTTTCTCCGCATTTTTATTCGCCGTACAGAACTCACAGGTACTATTACACCGGTTAATGGTTTCCAAATTCACCACAAGCGGATGCGGCACCTCCTTACGGGACATAAAATATTCGATATAATTCTTCTGCAGCTTCCTGCGCGACACAAACTGCAGCTTCAAATAACTTTCGCTCGCCAGCCCCGGCAAATACTTCCTGGCATTCCAACCCAAACTTCCTAAAAAATTGTGTACTCTAACCGGCATATCTCCCTGTCTCCTTTATCATTCCGTTTTCTCATATTCTCTGCCAATCTTCCCCCATTTATCCCTTTTCCATACCATTCCCCTTTTCCCGCAACGCATCAATCATAACACGTTACAAATACACGGTCAAGCATCCCGTCCGATACCCTCACAAATCCATCCGTCCCCAAACCTCCACATATCTTCCGCCCACAAACGGACCCATCCGCTCCACCCTTCCATAATTTTCCGGCAGAATCTTTCCCCATTCCAAACAATGGCTTCCCCCCATATCCGGAACGGTATCCACGATAAAATACCGTACCCCGTTTTGCTCTGCCGCCTTACGGTAAGGCGCTTTCCAGGTATCTTCCGTCCCTCCATGCATAAAATTTAACGTCACCAGGTAATCCACCTGCGGTTCCTCCAGTTCGTCAAAACTTCCCTTTGCGAAAACAATATCCCCGCTTCCCAGCTCCCGCGCCGCCATTACCACTTCCTCATGCAAATCCAGCCCGATTCTCCGTTCCGCCTTCACATGCCGCAGCACGCCCCCAAGTCCGCAGCCGATATCCACCACGGTTCTCCCCCCGTGGGCATTGATATACGCCACACATGCCTGTGCGTATTCCTTCCATTCATACGGACTAAGGTGCCATGTGTCAAAATGGTATTTTTTCACCAGTTTCCCGTATTCCACCCGCCGGAGGAAACCCAGTGCAACATTTTTGACCCCCACCGCTTTTAACTTATGTACCACTTTCATTCCGTTTTCTCCTATGTCCTATCATCACAACGCAAAATGCCAAAACCTGCCGTGAGCCCATAGGGCATGTTCACAAACTCCCTATGGCAGTAACGGCTTTCCGCACATGGAAAACAGGTTCTCCCCCTGCATATAATAAGGAAGGAAGCGGGCAAACAGACTGTAACCGAATGCCAGCATGACATAAGCCATTATTCCCAAGCAAAACAGCTTCCCGCACAGCGCACCCGCCTTTTCCCCCGTTCCTCCTGCCAGCCGTCCCCCCGCAAAACAAAACAGCCCGCATATTTTTTCCACGCCAAGCGCCACCAAATACATAAACGGTACAAGCACCGGAAGGATATACCTCCCCTGGGGCTGGTATTCCCACGTATAGGAATAATAAATGCTTAACCCTATGGTAATGGCACAGAACAATGCCATGGAGGCATAAAAAACAACCCTGTTTTTCCATGCCCCGTCCCGCTCCTTCCTTTCCGTCCAAAGCCGCTGCACCGGAAGAAGCGCCGCCGCACAGGCAGCAATCCAAAACCTTTTATAATACAGATAAATCAGGCCATGGGTCGGTATGATCATCGGACCGAACATCGCAATAAAACTGTCACGCAAAAGTGTCAGATATCCCGTCTTAAAAAGCATATCGCCCAAAGGCGTACCCGAATTCTGATACGTAAACCTGGTTAACGGGTTAAAATCCGCCGTGGCCGTCCGGATGGCACACTCCCTCCTAGCATCCATGGCGATGATATCCCCGTTATAAAGAATCCCGTTGCGGATAAACCACCAGCCGATTCCCAAAAGCACTATGACGGAAACCAACATTCCTTTGTGCAGCAGCGGTCCCCATTCCACCCGTATCCCGCCTTTTCCGGCATGTACATGGTAATGTACATGATACAGGACAAATACAAGAATTGCCGCCACGATGATTCCGTATGCATTATAATAAGACATGGCGCAAAGGATGATTCCCGCCGCAAGCAGTAGGCATTCCTTTTTCCCAAAGCCCGTCCTCTGCGCCCGGAGCAGCACATAAAAAACCATTGCTACCGCCAACAGCGCCATGGAATCCGTATTGACATAAGAATGAAGGAAAATATTCTGGGGCAGGAACACCACCATCAGCGTAAATGTCCATTGGAGATACGCATCCTTCCATGCCTCCTTTGCCGTCTGCCGTACAAAATACGCCATCAGCACGCCAAACACCGCATTTACCATCCGCGCCGCAAAAAGCAGCACATACGCATCGGAAGTAAACAGCCGCAGGAAACGCAGCAAAAAACCCTGTATGATATAAGTCAGCATGGGCTGGAACGCATAAGAAGCCCCATACCCGTCCAAAATCACCTCCGGGTCCGCCCCGTGGGGCAGACTGCCATGCCGGCAGATATAGCTTACCACCTTAAAACGGTTGATTTCGTCCGGCGGGTCCCCATAAGTCTGTACCATGGCAAAACAGGCAATCGCCGCAAACACCAAAAGATAAAAAACGATTTCCGCCGCCGTCTCCCTTTTTTCCCCTTTTTCCCTTTGTTCCAGCCCAGCCATATACCCGCTCCTTTCACCCCCGGCTGCCGGTCCGCACTCCGGCTACATTTCCCGTTCGTACAGGTAAACCATGTAAGGGGATTCCCCCGTCCCGTATGCCTTCAGGAACCGCAGTCCCGCTTCCTCCGCATTGGTCAGCTCAAAACGGGAAAAAAGGTACCTGCCCCCCAGTTCCCCGAATGCCTCTACATCCATGTAGATATCCCTGTCCGCCGGGACAAAACTTTTAAAGCCGCTCACCACCGAAGCCTCCGTCCCGGAATACAGGTACGCCCGCGCCCCCCAGTCGTCATAGTAAATCCGGCTGGCTTCCACCCGTTCCAAAGCAGGGGCTATTATCCGCCGGAAATCCTCCTTGTACTGCTGGGGATAAAAACCGAGATAGCCGTCCAGCGTGGCAATCCCGTTATATTCCAGCACCGCCGGGTGCAGCCCGTAAGCCGCCGACCATTCCCCGTGATACCCGATATCCTCCTTAATCTGCCCAAACAACTCCACGGAATAAAATTCCCCGTAACTCATCTCATCGGAAACTTTTCCTTTCAGCAATTCCAGCGCCTTATTCTTACAGGTGGTAAGCAAATCGTTGTACCGGACAGGCGTAAGCAGCACCGCCGCCACCGCAAGCAACGCCATCCCGTTTGCCGCCGGTTTCAAAAAAGAAAACACAAACCGGAACCCGCCTTTTTCCGCCGCCCTGCCCGCAGCCGCATACATCCGCTGCAGCACGAGGAAAAATGACGCATACCATAAAAACGGGCTGAAAAACACCGTGCGGTTAAACTGGAATCCTTTCAAAAACGGAAAAACCGTTTCCACCAGCCCGCGGAACGCGCCCCACTGGTAAATACCGTATACCGCACTGTTAAACACCAGCACGAGCATCAACAAGTTATACACATCATGGAACATTTGTTTCCAGTCCTGCTTCGCTATGTACCGGTTATTCTGATACAGGAAATAAAACATGCAGACCCACCAAATAAAGCGGTCATGCACGCTTTCCGCATGGAACATCCCGTGCATCCATACATCCGCACTTTGCACGGCAATTTCCCGCGCCGTCAAATCCGTCTCCACCATGGTCGCCCGTATCGTTTCCACGTCTCCGAACAGCATCACGCCAAACAGCCGGTATTCAAATGCCATATATCCCGCCGCCAGCACAAAAAGCGCCCCGGCCAGCGCCCACGGCAGCTTCTTATCCCGCACCCAAAGCCAAAGCACCGCCACTGCCAGGTACGCCAAAATAAAAAATCCGAAATAGGAAAAATAAGACAGGAACGGATAGGCAAACAGCGCCGCGTACCATTTCACGGAAGGCTGCCTGTAAATCCTGCGCAGCAGGTAAATCGCCAACGGCACCGACGCGAAAGGAATCCCGAACGCCGGAAACATATTCAGAAGCCCGTAAGCAAATCCCGTCAGCGCCACAATCGGACGGTATTCCCCAAACGCTTCCCCGTACCAATCCTTTGCCAACAGCCAGGCGCCCCAAATGGCAATTCCCACTTTCAGCAGATAACCGGCCACATACGCCGTATAAGAAGGGAAAATCATATACAAGACCGTATACAGCGACAGCTCCGAAGGCAGGTTATCCCTCGTCACCCCTCCCAAAAAGGGCACATCCACCCCATGGGAAAAAAACGTCCCCGTATTTTTCAGCATTTGAAGCTGCGCCACGAACAAATCCAAATTGTCATGGATTGCAATATAAGAAGATTCCCCGAAGAAAAGAAACACCCCTGCCGCGCCGACGAAAAAAAGCGCGATCACCACCACATACCAATAACCGATGATTTTCCTTTTTCCCATTACCTTACTCCCGTCACCTTGACACTCCGCCCGCCGGATTCCGCATCCTTTTTCCTGCCAACCCACACCGCGTCATACAAAAGCACCGTCAGCGCGCAGTAAAAGAGTCCCATGCTATATATCATGTAACGGGGCTGGGTGAAAATCGTAATTCCCACCACACCGCAGTTAAAAGCAAGACCGATTATCACAATCTCCGCCAAAGATGCCGTTTCATCCGGACGGCTCCAGCACCCCTTCCTGCGCACAACCCGGACATACAGGACAAGATACAGCAAATACATGATTACCGCATACAGGTTCAGCACCGGATGCACCCTCGCAATGGAATTCACAAACCCTTTCCATGTATTCCATGCCACAATACGGAGCAGCCTGCCCTTATCCTGACCGAGCAACGTCTTCATCATGCTTCCGCAGTATGCATCATACAACAGGGTATCGTCCACCGGACCGACGCTTTGTTTTTCCCGGATATACCCCTGGACCACGGGATTGATGATACCGTAACCGATATCGTCGTAGCAGTCCGCATAGTGGGAGGTCAGTCCCACCCAGTCCTTTGGCGCATCCGATATGTTGTAGCCCGCTTCTTTGGAGCGTGCGTAAATTTCCTCATAAAGCTGTTTCGGCGTACCGTCCCGGAACAGCTCTACATCCTTATCCTGCGCCGTATACACCAGCGTGCAAAGCACCCCCATGGAGTTTCCCGAATGCTCCATCCACACGCCGCGCACGCGGTAATTATAAAAACAGTCCGCCGTCTTCACCCCTGCCAGCAAAACACCGGTTAGAACAAGCAGCACGGCCAGCTTCCCAAGCTCCCTCTTTTTGACCAAATAATAAAGGATAAAAACCGCCACCATCAGACAGAGCGTCAGCAACATCTGTTTCCGCAGGCTGGCCAGCAGCGCCGCATAAAAAAACACCCCCAGCAGGTTCCTTTTCTTCCGCTCCAAAACAAACAGGTAAAGCTGTACGATAAACAGCACATACAGGGAAAAACCCACGCCTTCCGTCATAATGCAGACCGTGTAGGAAGACCCCCTGTTTGCCACGAACCGGTTTAAAAGCGCCACGGCGAACTGGAAACCTGCCGCCGTACATCCCAGCGCAAAACTGCCCTTCTTTTCCTTCACCGTCACCGCCAGCTTCCATGCCGCATATGCAGCCAAAAATGCCTGGAAAAGAATCACCGGCATCAAATATCCTTCCTCCCCGAACCAATTACGGAACAGCCACAAAAATGTGGGATACAACGGTTCCCTCGTAATATCCATCGTGGCATAACTGGTGGAATCCTTGGACCAATACGGACCGTCGAACAACGGAAATGCCAGGTAAAAAACCAAACAGACCGCAAACAGTCCGAGTTTCTTCCACCCATCCTTTTCATATAACCATCGTTTGCCTTTTTCCGCTAATACCATCCTGCCGTCTGTCCTCCCATGCCTTCCTTTTCTTCTTCCCGGAGTCGTCCGGAAAATGCCCCGGCTGCCCTATCGATACTCTTTCCCGCCTTCCGCAGTCCCGGCGGTTCTTTTAATCATATTGAGCTGGATTTCAAAGTCCCTCCGGTTTTTTATCGCCATATTGGACAGAATCAGCCCGGCAAAAAAAGACTGTACCGCCGCCAGCATGACAAAACAGCAGACAAACAGCGTGGGAAATTTCTCCACCAGCCCCGTATGGATGAAATCCACCAGCACGGGAACAAAAAACACCAGGGAAACCAACGCCAAAAAAAGCGCCAGCAGCGTGAAGAACCCAAGCGGTTTATAATCCTTATACAGCCGCCCGATGGTGCCGAGCACTTTGATACCGTCGGCATACGTATTCAGTTTCGACTCGCTTCCCTCCGGCCTGTCCCGGTAATCCACAATGACATTTTCAATCTGCATATTATTGGACACTGCGTGGATCGTCATTTCCGTCTCGATTTCAAACCCCTTGGAAAGCACCGGAAATGTTTTCACAAACCCGAAGCTGAATGCGCGGTATCCCGTCATAATATCCTTAATGTCGCATTTGAACAAATGATTGATACTTCCCCTGACCAAACTGTTTCCCATATTATGGAACGGACGCTTATTCTCCGCAAAATAAGTGGAAGACAACCGGTCGCCCACCACCATGTCCGCATTATGGTGCAGCACCTTGTCCACCATTTCCGGCGCATATTCCATGGGATATGTATCATCCCCGTCCACCATCACATAGCATTCCGCATCGATTTCCCGGAACATCCTCCTTATGACATTCCCCTTCCCCTGCATATATTCATAACGGACTACCGCCCCCGCCTGCGTGGCAAATTCTACGGTCCGGTCCCTGGAATTATTGTCATACACATACACAACGGCTTCCGGCAGCGCCTTTTTGGCATCCGCAACCACTTTACCGATGGTTTTCTCCTCGTTATAGCATGGTATCAAAACCGCAATCTTATCCATCTTTCTTTCTCCTACTGTATATCATTACCTTATTCTAACAGAATATCCCCGCCCCGTCCACAAAAATGTAGGAGGGCAGTTCCTCCTTTGTAATTCAGCTAAAATCCCTGATAAATAAACTCCGCGGCACTGTATTCCGGTCCGTAATACCCAAGCAGGATAGTGTAAAACAAAAGCGCGTACCATATGGCAAACCGTACCGGCAGTTTCTTTTTTTCAATCCGTTCCCTTACGTCCTCTTTCTGCTGTAAAAGGGACACCGCAAACAGCAGGAGCAGCGACACCACGCCAATCGTCCATTCAATGAGGTCCATTCCCAATACGGAGAACGTGCCGTCCACCAGCCCTTGCGTATGCCACGGGACGATGGATTCCTTCAGGATGCATAAAGCGGCGGATACGGAATCCGCACGGAAAAAGACGAAACCGATATTGACAAGGAAGAAGGTCCTAAGGATGCGGAATGCGTCCACCCACCTGCTGTTCGGATTGATGCGGCATTTTTCCATGCATTTGCCAAAAAAGGGAGTGAGCAGTTCCCCGCTTACGATGTAAAACCAGTGGAGCAGCCCGGAGCCAATGACAAATTTCCAGTCGCCGCCGTGCCAAATACCTACCGTAAACCACAGAACGAACATGGCAAGGAACGTCGTATATTGTTTTCCCCGCTTTTTGCCGAAGCGGTCCCGCAGCTTCTTCCCAAGCCCCGTAAACGCCTGTGTGCGCAGCAACGGGTAAAAAACGTACTCCTTCATCCATACGCCCAGCGATATGTGCCACCTGCGCCAGTACTCGGAAATATTTTTGGAAAAAAACGGCGCATCAAAATTTTCCGGCAGCTTAATGCCGAACGCCTGGGACATTCCAAGGGCGATATCCATACCGCCCGAAAAGTTCGTATAAAGCTGGAACGCATAACAGACCGTGGCAATCCATAACGGCAGCCCGCGGTACGCCCCATAGTTGTCGTATACCGTATTCACCACCACATTCATCCGCTCCGAAATGACCAAGGTCTTGAAAAAGCCCCAAACCATCCGCTGCAGCCCGAACGTCACCTGCCGGTAGCAAAAAGGATGGGCATCAAAAAACTGCTCCCCATCCTCCCTGTAACGCAGGATGGGTCCCGATAATACCGAAGGAAAATAGATACCGTACAGTAACAGTTTCCCGTAATTTTTCTGGGGTACGGCAATCCCGTTGTATACGTCAATCACATAACCAAGAACGGAAAGCATATAAAAGGATAAACCGAGGGGCGCCATCCAGCCAAGCCCTTCCAGCACATTTCCTTCCGCCCCGCACAAAGAAGCGATACCGTTCACCGTATTTACCGCAAAATTCACGTATTTTAACAGCACCAGTATACCGATTAATACTGCCGCCACCCCGAACAATGCATATTTTTTCTTCCGGGCATCCTGCGTCCCTGCCATCACGCGGATACCCGCATACGCCACCGCGCACGCCGCCAGGGGATAAAGAATCAGAACACCGTTTCCCGTCAGGAGATAATAAGCAATGCTGGCAAAAAGCAAAAAAACCCATTGCGTTTTTTTCGGAATCAGATAATATAGTAGTAAGATACCTGTAAAAAAACATAAAAAATAAAACGATGTAAATGTAGCCTGCATAACAAGGAGCCTTTCATGAATCAATCTTCAGACCAAACAATAAACCAAACCTCCGGCTTAAAAGTACACCATATCGGATACCTGGTCAAAAAAATGGATGCCGCCATGGATTCTTTCCGCCGTCTCGGCTATACGGTAAGCCAGGACACGGTTTTCGACAGCATCCGTAACATCCATATCTGCTTTATGGAAAAGGACGGCTATACCATAGAGTTGATTTCCCCCTCCGACAGCACGTCCGTGGCGGCAGGGCTGATGAAAAAATACAAAAACAGCCCTTACCATATCTGCTACGAAACCCGGGATTTGGAGCGCACGCTTTCCGAACTCACCGCCGGAGGTTACGCCGCCATAGATACCCCTGCACCGGCACCGGCATTCGGCGGCAGGCGCGTGGTATTTTTAGTCAGCCCGTTCCTTGGCATGATTGAACTTTTGGAAACGGACCGGCACTTGAACGATTAGAGCGTGTTTGGAAATTATTGGATTTGGCTTAAGATAATATCCGCCATTTCCCCCACATTCTTCATGGTGACAACCTGTCCCATGGAGAATTTCATGCCAAATTCCTGCTCCACCGCCGCAATTAAGTTAATATGCTCCAAAGAATCCCAATCCTCAATGTCTTCGGAAGTCGTATTATCATTTACCGTAATGGATGCATCATCGAACACATCCTGAAATACCCCGTTCAATGTTTCAAAAACTTCTTCCCTTGTCATTTCCTGTCTCCTTTCCTTTTTCCTTCCTTTTGGTTATGATTCTTTTTATGATACCTTTTCCATATTCTAATACCATTTCTATTCCATTTCTGTACTATTTCTATTCCATTTTTATACTATTTCCATACCATTTCTATACTTCTATACCATTTTTATATACCGGTTCTTCTTTTCATATTCTTCCGGTATTTCATACCGCCATACGGTATTGCCCTTTTCATCCTCTTTTATCTTCGTGAAACCCTGCTGCCCGTAAAATTCCTTCACCATACCGTTTTTTGCCGTCGGATAATAATAACCGGCAATTTCCGTAATACCCCGTTTCCCGCATTCCTCCACCAGCGCATCCATCATGGCATATTCCATGTCCCGCTTCAGCACACGGCAGCTCATAATCCACAATTCCACATGGAGCCGTTTCCCGTTTTCCCCACCGTCTTCCAACCTGCCGATTATCACCGACACCACGCCGTTATCGCCGAACTTATCTTCCAGTTTCCCGTACAGCGTAATATAACCGGGAGATTCCGCCGCCTGCTCGATTTCGGCCTGGGTATACCGCCTGGTCGTCAGGTTAAACTGGTTGCTCTTATTGGTCAATTGCGCGATACGCGCCATATACACAGGCTCAAAAGGCTTCACGGTTCCTTTCATCTGCAGGGAAACCAAATACTCCCCATAATCCGCAAAGGAAGCCTGCTGCTTCTCCCGCATCAGGTTCGCCTTGTACATATCGCTGCGCTTCCTGTCGTCCTCGGACAGCCCCGTCACCTCAAAAAAGCCGGAATGGTCCAATATCCTGACATATTCCTCCGGTTTTCCGATTTCCGGCACCGCCGCCCCCGGAAACTGTGCCCGCACAATCTCACGCTCCGCCGGGTTATCGTCCACAAACACCAAAGACTCCGGCAGCACATTTAACTGCGCGGCAATCTCCGCCATATTTTTGCTTTTCGGCTCCCAGTTCGCTTTAATCAGGATAAAATCCTCCGGCTTCAAAACCCCTTCCGGATGCCGTAAGCCCGCCATGGCATTTTCTTCCTCATTTTTGGAATTCACGTTCAACATCACGCCGATGTCCTTCTGCGCCTTCAGATATCCCTGAAACTCCGCATACACCTGTCCCAGCGAAGTCTCCTGCCCGATTTCAAGGTTCTCCGCGCCGTCGTCCCCCACAATTCCTCCCCAAAGGGTGTTATCCAAATCCATCACCAGCGCCTTCTTGTTTTTCCCGAAGACAGCCTTGATGATATGGCACAGATTATTGGCAAACGCCGGGATTGCCCGCATACACATACAATATTTATACATATGCCAGTAAAACGGATCCGCCCACTCGTCCAGCCCGTATGCCGACGCCATATAATTCATATCGTTGATATAAAAATTCGCATGTTCCTCCGCATACCGGTAAAAACGCTCATTCAGCCTCGTCAGAAAGCGGATCCTCCCCTGGACGGCAGACGCATCCTGATTCCCCAGCAGACGGTAATACGGATACTCAAAATTATTTTGAATTACCGGACAATGGTACGTATCCGCCAGCCTGTCCCACACCGCCTCAAAATGCCGGTACTGTTCTTCCAGCAGACATTCCACCTGTTCCATACCGTCCCCCGTTTTCGGATAAGATGATACATTCCGGTTGCTCGTATGGATAAAGACCACATCCGGCCGGAACTTTTCCAGTTCGGCATTCCCGAACATGGCATCCTGGAAATACTGCCCGTACTCCGATTCATAAAATTCCGGCTCAATCCCCTGATCCAGCAGGAACAATTCCAAAATACGGATAATATCATGGGTCGTGCTTCCGCCCAACACCGCAATCTTCTTATGCAGCCGCCCGCCGTTATTCTCCGCCAGCAGCAGACGCTTTAATTTCTTTGCATTCTTCAAAATATAATCACTGTCGAAAGGATACTCCAATTCTCTCAATCCGCTAATCCCCGCTTTTTCATCCATATTCAAAATCGTAACATATTCTACCATACTTTCCGAATTACTTCCACCAAAATTTGCATCCTGCACCAAAGAATGTGTTTGTCCGGCCCGGAAGGGAGAGACGGATGCGGACGCACGGAAGTGATTATTTGGCGGGGCGGCGGCAGCGGGATGGCATGTCCCGGTTTTCCGTGCACTTTTTCCGACGGGTTTTTCTAAACAGAATGGGGCAAGTTATCACCGGCTACGGTCGCCCTCTATCGGCATCCATGCCGAATCGGGCTAAACCGTGCATCC
>CANTGP010000021.1 GCA_947653315.1 uncultured Lachnospiraceae bacterium | reverse complement strand
TCAAGGCCTTCCGGAGCCAGTTCCGCGGAGTGACCGACATCCCCTTCTTCCTGTGTCCGCACGTCGCTCATGTCCGCCCGCAGCCATTTGGCATTTAACCCCACCTCATTCATGCCGATTAATCCGATGGTGGAGAAATGGTTGTCAAAACTGCCCAAATACCGTTTCGTGTAAGGATAAAGCCCTTCCTCCAGCAGTTTGGTGATTACGCCCCTTTTAACCTTTAACGACCGTGCCGCGAGATCCATCATCCGGTCAAGTCGGCGGTAAAAATCCTCCCTGTTGGCAGCAAGATAAGCAATCCGCGGCATGTTAATGGTCACGACCCCTACGCTGCCCGTGCTCTCGCCGGAACCGAAAAATCCCCCCGTTTTCTTCCTCAGTTCCCTAAGGTCCAAACGCAGCCTGCAGCACATGCTGCGCACATCCCCCGGCTCCATGTCGGAATTAATGTAATTGGAAAAATACGGTGTTCCGTATTTCGCCGTCATTTCAAACAACAGGCGGTTATTTTCATTGTCCGACCAGTCGAAGTCCTTCGTAATGGAATACGTGGGAATCGGGTACTGGAACCCCCTGCCGTTGGCGTCCCCTTCAATCATCGTTTCGATGAACGCCTTATTCACCATGTCCATTTCTTTTTTGCAATCCTTATAGGTAAAATCCATTTCCTTCCCGCCCACGATGGCCGGAAGGAACGCAAGATCGTCCGGTACCGTCCAATCCAGCGTAATGTTGGAAAAAGGAGCCTGCGTCCCCCAACGGCTGGGGGTATTCACCCCGTAAATAAAGGATTCGATACACTTCTTTACTTCCTCATAAGTCAGGCTGTCCGCCTTGACAAACGGGGCGAGATATGTATCAAAGGAAGAAAATGCCTGTGCTCCTGCCCATTCGTTCTGCATAATGCCGAGGAAATTCACCATTTGGTTGCATAACACCGACAGGTGCGCCGCCGGTGCGGACGTAATCTTGCCTGTGATGCCGCCAAGCCCTTCCTTAATTAACTGTTTTAGGGACCATCCCGCGCAATAACCCGTCAGCATGGACAGGTCATGGATATGGATGTCCGCATTCCTGTGTGCATCCGCAATTTCGGAATCATAAATTTCGGACAGCCAGTAATTCGCCGTCACTGCGCCCGAATTGCTTAAAATCAATCCTCCCACGGAGTACGTCACGGTGGAATTTTCCTTTACACGCCAGTCCTCCACCTTCACGTAACTGTTTACCACATCCTTGTAGTCGAGAATGGTGGACTTCATGTTGCGCATTTTCTCCCGCTGTTTCCGGTACAGGATAAAAGCCTTTGCCGCCTCCGCATACCCCGTCTGTTCGAGCACCTTCTCCACACTGTCCTGGATATCCTCCACATGGATGCGCCCGTCCGCTATTTTCCCCTGGAACTCCGCCGAAACGCGCAGCGATAAGAGATCCACGATATCTTTGTTGTACTGCACGTCCGTGGCGTCAAACGCCTTTATAATGGCATCGCTCACCTTCCCAAGCATAAACTCCGCCACTTCCCCGTCCCTTTTAATTACCTGAAACATTCCGTTCCCTCCCACACACATGATACCAGGGAAGCGCCGCCCGGACGCCAATCCCTGCAAGGTCAAAACCAAGTAGTTAGATTGTATCATTGCAGTTGGAAAAAGTCAACCGGAAGCACAAGATATAATGTTATCGTTATTGCGTAAATACAATATCTTGTGTTCTCTGTCTGTCCCGTATACCAGCGCATTTTCCGTTTTCCCCCGCCGGAACGGCTCCTCACCTCGTTTTTAAAAATATGTATTCCCTCTGCGCCGTCTTATCGTCGGGATACGTGGACAGGTAGGAACCCATCAGGGATGCCGCCTGCTTATAATCCCCCAGTCTCTCATAGGTAACGATTTCATTAAACCTAAGCGTCTGCATCATATCGTTGTTTTCTATGTTTTTTCCCGCCTGGAATGCGGCTAACGCTTCTTCGTATGCCTTCATTTCCATCTTGCACAGCCCGTAGCGGTTGTAAATCCTCGCGTTGGTCTGGTCGTTCTCCAAAAAGCCGCCGTAAACGCTGATGGCATAATTATAATCCCCAAGTTCCTCATAAGTCTGTCCCAAAAGCAATACCGCCTCGGCGCCCCCGTCCCGTCTTGCCTTTTCCAGATAGTTCTTCGCGTTCTCATAATCCGACAGATAATAATACATCCTTCCCTTTTGGTAATCCGTCATGGATGACGCGCCGCTGCCAAGCGCCGTCTGAAGATATTCCTGCCCGACCTCCCGGTACCCGTACCGCTCAAGGGCAAGGTATATGTTAATGAGCAGGTCGTAATCCTCTTTTGCCAGGGAAATGGCATGGTCAAAATCCGCCTTCGCCCTCTCGTAATCATTGGAAATCAGAAGGCTTCCCCGCAAATAGTACGCCAGCTTATCCTTCGGACGCAGGGCAAGGATGGCATTATATGTCTCGATTCCCTTATCCGTCTGCCCCAGCTTATAATATGCCGTCGCCAAATAATAATTAATATCATAGTCCAAATCGTCAATCCTGCCGTTTCCGGCGCCCAGCGCTTTTTCAAAGGCTTCCGCCGCCTGCTCATACTGGGTCAGTCCCATGTAGGCAAGCCCCTGCCCACGGTATGACAAACGCTGGTCCTCCCCGTCCAGCAGCGCTTTTTCAAAACACTGCAGCGCCGTTTGGTAATCCAGCGCTTCCACCGCCGTCATGCCCTCCGTCACGGACGGATTGGCGCTGCCGCTGCCGCAGCCCGCAAACAGAATCCCAAGGGACAGCGCCGCCGCCAAAAACAATTTCTTTCCTTCTTTTTCCATGAGTTCCCCCGTTTTCGTTTTCCAAACTTTCCGTATTTTCCGCGTTTCCGGTTCTTCCCTCGTTTTCCTGCCAAAACGTATTTGGAAGGCTGTCCGGCAAAAACCGGACAGGATGCATTCCGGAAAAACATCCGAACCCCAAAACGCATCCCCTCCGGTCCCCGCCCCCTTTCGGAAACGGAACCGGTTATCCCTCATAAGGCGACAGTTCAAACCGGATAAAATATCCCCTGTCATGGTCGCATACCGGACATTTCTCCGGCACTTTTTCCCCTTCAAACACATATCCGCAGTTTAGACACATCCATGCCGTCTTTACATCCGACACAAACAGCTTCTTCTGCTCCAGCAAATCCGCCAGACGCCCAAACCGGTCCCCGTGGATTTTTTCGATTTCCGCAATCATGCGGAAAGAGGAGGCAACTTTCGGAAATCCTTCCTCCTGCGCCTTTTCGGCAAACACTTTATACACGGGATCATGCTCCTCGTATTCATTGTGCTGTGCCTTACGCAACAGTTTCGCCACATCGTCCGCAATGTCCACCGGATAACCGCCGTCCACATGAATCGTTTCCCCGGACAGCTCCTTCAAATGGTTGTAAAAAACTTCCGCATGTTCCTTTTCCTGGTTGGCGGTATATTCAAAAACCGCGCCGACTACATAAAGTTTTTCCTCCCTCGCCTGCTGTGCGGCAAACGTATAGCGGTTTCTCGCCTGACTTTCCCCCGCAAACGCACGCATCAGGTTATCCTTGGTTTCACTGTTTTTAAAATCTGCTCCCATATCCGGACCTCCTGTTTTTCATTTTGGTACCCGTACATGCCGCATGCCCTGCCTGCGGCGCTGCACCGGTCGGTTTCCCATACAGTCTGTCCGTTTTCCCGCATTTTAATCCTCTCCGTCGTTTTTTAATCCGATTTTCAGCACATGATCCAATTCCGGGAACTGCTTGCGCAATGCCATCGGGCTTCCTTCCTCGCTTAAGAAACAATGCCGCGATTCCCCTACCGCCACCACGTTTTCCGTATAAATATCGCTCATCACATATTTTAAGGTAAGCCGCACACCGTTATAGCCCGCCACTTCCAGTTCGATGCGGATGCGGTCGTTGAATCCGGTGGTCTTCTTATATTCGCATTCCACGCCGATGACCGGTGAAATAATCCCGCATTCTTCCATCTTGTCATAGCCCCACCCAATCTGCTCCATGAAATCCACCCTGGCTTCCTCCATCCAGCGTATGTAATTGGAATGGTGCGTAATGCCCATCTTGTCTGTCTCATAATATTGTACTTTGTGGATATACGGTTTCATAATAAAGTCTCCTTTCCGCCGGTTTCCATCCCCGTTTCCAGCACCGGTTCTTTCTTATAAATTGTATCACAGTTAAGGCTGTACGTCAAAAATATCCGTTTCCCGTTTCCGGTACTTCCGGCAATAATACCAAACCCCCGTTATGTCCGCAAGCGCCCATCCGATGGGCACCGACACCCAAATGCCCGTAACCCCGATCCAAGGAACCGCCGACAGCGCATAAGCTAACGCCACCCGCGTTCCCAAAGAAACCACCGTTAAGACCACCGACATCCCCGGTCTCCTTACGGCGCGGTAATAACCATAGAGGAGGAACAGCACCCCGATCCCTATATAGCAGGCGCCCTCAATCCGCAGGTAATGCACCCCCACATCGATGATATCCGTTTCTTCCCCCGAAACAAATACCGTCATCAAAGGCCGTGCAAACAGGCAGACGGCAAAACTGATGCACAGGCAGAAAAGAAATATCGACACCAAAGCGCTGCGGATTCCTTTCCGTATCCGGTCTTCCCTGCCCGCCCCGTAATTTTGCGCCACGTAAGTGGAAAAAGCATTGCCGAAATCCTGTACCGGCATGTAGGCAAACGAATCGATTTTCACCGCCACCGCAAACGCCGCCATCACCACCGTCCCGAAACTGTTCACCAACCCCTGCACCAAAAGGATTCCCAGATTCATCACCGACTGCTGCACGCAGGTTAAGAACGACATGCCCATGATTTCCTTTAACGTTCCCGCCCTCCACTTCAAATCCTCTTTATGCAGCCGAAGCTGCGGGCAGCAAAGGAACGTATACCCCATGATGCCGATACCGGACACATACTGGGACAATACCGTAGCGGCGGCAGCCCCTTCCACGCCGAGCGAAAGCCCGTTTACAAACCAAAGGTCAAGCACGATATTCAGCACTGCGGATATGCCAAGGAACACAAGCGGCGTCACCGAATTGCCCACCGCACGGAGCAGGCAGGCAAAATAATTATAAAAGAACGAAGCCATGATTCCGGAGAAGATGACCCATAAATAGTCCCGCATAAGCGGTGCCACCGCCTCCGGTACGCGCAAAAGCCCGATGATCCCGCCTAATCCCGCATACACGGCAAAATTTAACACAAGCGCCACGCCGGCGATCAGAACAAAAGAAACAAAGATGCAGGACTTCAACCGCCCTGCATCCTTTCCCCCGAAATGGATGGAACAAACCGCCCCGCTTCCCATGCAAAGCCCCAGCAGAATGGAAGTCAGAAAAACCATCAGCGTGTAAGAGGAGCCCACCGCCGCCAGGGCATCCGCCCCTAAAAAACGCCCCACAATCCAGGTATCCGCAATATTATAAAACTGCTGTAATAAATTTCCTATCATCAACGGAACCGCAAACCGGAAAAGCCCTGACGTAATCGGTCCCTTCGTCATATCCTGCTGCATCCTGCCATCCATTCCTTTCCCATTTCATATGGCTCCTTACTCCTCCTTACAGAACGGGAAAAATTCGTCCACAAGGTTCTGCGGCGAGAACATTAAAATCACGTAATCATACTCCCCTTCCTTCAGGGTTTCCAAATAATCCCCCTCAAAAGCCCTCGGGTCGATTAAGTCCATACTCCCGCAGCGCAAAGAAGCAAACGCCGCAAACGGTACCGCAAAAGAATCCTTAATCATGCAAATGCGTATCCCGTCCGGCCGGTCCAGATTCTCAATATGGGAAAAACCCGGATTTCCGTACAGGTATGTGCCGTATAAATCCGTATCGTAAGGATCCCCGCTCTCCCAAATGACCGGGGTCGCAATCAGCGCTTCTTCAAACCGTCCGGTGAACTCCAAATCCGAAATACTGTTGACATACCGGTAATTCGTATTAAACTTAGGGAAAATAAGCGTAAAATCATCTACTTCCGTATAAAGCCTCCCCGTTTTCCTTCCCATGGAACCAAGGCACACATCCTCATACGTCACGAAATTATAATGTTCTTTATCCTTATAATAGCCGTCGGGGTCCATTTCCTCCCCATAGGTTTCCCCCATCCAGTCGCAAAACCGGGATGCCGCCCAAAAAGCCGTTTCAATCCGCCAGTGGTGGTCCGTGGTAAAAAACACTTCCGACATGTCCAAACCGCTCCCTTCCAGGTAATCCCTAAGGTCCAGACAGGCAATTCCCTCCTCCCCTAACCGTGACAGGAAATCATCCGCCGTCTCGTTCGCCATATTGTAGGGAAGCCCCTCGGAAAACTGCGTATGCCCAAGAATGAATTTTTCCGGCGGCATGATATACAGAAGTTCGCTCCCTTCCTCCTCCAAAATGCCGGACAGCTTTGCCACCCGCTCTGCCAATTCGGAAGTATCGTTGATTTCTTCCGCAAAATACGTATAATGCAGCTTTCCCTCCGTATCCTTTACTACCTCAAAATTGGATTCTTCCTCCTTGCCAAGCAAAAGCTGGAGATACCCGTAAGCATCGATAAACCCATACCTTCCGAACACATTTTCTTCTATGGCGGAATTCATCCCGGCCACCAGTTCCCCAAGATCGCCTCCTTCTTCCCACCAATCCGTCACCGCCTGCCCCAAAATGGGAAGCTCCTTCCGCATATTGACCGCGGAAAACACTAACAGGAACAGAACGAACAAAAATGCCGTCATGCGTTTCTTTTCAATTAACCTCGTCAGCATAGCACTGCCCCTTTCCCGCTAAAAGTTAAAGTAAATAAAAGGATTATAGCTGCCCTTCACCAAATAAGTCACGCAGATTAAGAAAATCCCCATCATAATGACCGGATAACAGACATCGATGATATCCGTTCCCATCTTCTCCTGCACAATCAGGTAATTGCTGCGCTTTCCGATGGGTACGCAGAAAAACGCACCGATAACAAAGAAAATCCCGTATTCCCTTACGTACATCCACGCATAATCGCTGAAAAAGCCGTTCCCGTCCAGCCCGAACATACAGCGGATATAATTCCCCGCATATACCAGGTTCTCCGCACGGAAAATCACCCATCCGAGGTTTACAATAAACATCGTATAGCACCAGCGCAAAATCCCGTGTCCCGTCCGGTTTTCCAAATCCGTAAACCGCTCGATGACCAAAAAAACGAAATTCAAAAGCCCCCAAACCACAAACGTCCATTCCGCCCCGTGCCAAAATCCCGTGCACAGCCATACCACCAGCATATTGCGGATCACGATATCCATATTTTTCACCTTGGAACCGCCAAGCGGGAAATAAATGTACTCCTTAAACCATGTGGACAGGGAGATATGCCACCTGCGCCAAAATTCCCCGATGGATCGGGATATGTACGGATAATTGAAGTTCTCCTCGAATTTAAAACCGAACATCAGCCCCAGCCCGATTGCCATATCCGAATACCCGGAAAAATCAAACAAAATCTGCATCGTATAAGCAACGGAGCCGATCCATGCCAGCGTCACCGGCATACCGCCCTGCTGGTAATTGTCGAAAATCCGGTCCGCCACAATGGCAAAATTATTGGAAAGCAGCACCTTCTTCCCAAGTCCCGCGATAAACCGGCAGACCCCCACGGAAAATTTGTTCCATGTTTCCTTCCTTGACCGGATCTGCTCATCAATGGTGGAATAACGCACGATGGGTCCCGCAATCAACTGGGGGAAAAATGCAATGTATAACGCCACGTAAAACAGGTTCCTCTGCACACGCCCCTGCCTGCGGTAGACATCCACCACATAAGAAAGCGCCTGGAACGTAAAAAACGAAATCCCGATGGGAAGCGCCAAATTTGTAAGCGGCAGGTCCTTCCCTGTCGCCGCGGCGATATTACGGATAAAAAAGTCCAAATATTTAAAGACAAACAACAGCCCGATATTTAAAACCACCGCCAGCACCAAAATCCATTTCGCCGCTTTTTTCTCCCTGTAACGGTCCACCAAAACCGCAAGGAAATAGTTCCCGATAATGGAGGCAATCATGACCAGTACGAACCATGGTTCCCCCCACGCATAGAAAAACAGGCTTGCCACCAAAAGAATCCCGTTTTTCACCGGCATCTGGTTACGGAACAGGTAATACAGCACCAAAACCACCGGAAGAAAATAAAATAAAAATACCACACTGGAAAACAGCATATTACCTTCCCCTCCTGCTCTTTCTTCTCAACATCAGGTACCAAAGCATAAAAGCGGCCGCAGCGCCCAGCAAAATTTCCCTCAAACGCCAAAGCAGCGCAGGGTTTTGCAAAAGCTCCGTATTTACCACGACAGGGGCAATCTGCTCCGGTCTTGCAATCGAAGCATTGTAACCGTCCGTCGTACTGGTAATGTTCGTCCATGATTCATACAGTTCCACCTGTTTATAAGCGACCCTGCCGTCCGCCGTCCGCGCTCCGATTTCCAACACATCCGCGTCGCACCGGTAGTCCACGGTAAGGATACCGTCCGCACTGATCCATGCTTTTGCCTCGTCCGCGTTTCCGGCTTCATTCGTCCCGAACGCATTCTCCATGAAAAATTCCGCTTCCGTTTCTTCGCTTTCCCCCAGCATATTATAAACTTCGCAATGGTACGTTGTCTGGCTCTCCCCGATGCTGGAACGCAGCGCCCGTTCCTCTCCCATGATTACCAGCATGCCGGGAGTATCCGCCCCCGTGGTTTCCTGCGGGGTCAGCGGTTTCAGGCCGGACAGACTGATATCATAACGTTCCCCTGCCTCCACGACACAGATAAAACCATACCCCCAAATCCTGTCCACCGAAACCTCGTTTACGGAAAGTTCCTGGTATTTCAGCACGTCAAAAGGAATTTCCACCGTCCCGTTAAATTTCCCCGGCAGTTCAAAACAGCCGTACTCTACCTTGGCATAATCCGACTCCGTACTTTTTAAGCGGACATAATACCCGTTCCCCGCTGCAGCCGTCTTCCCGTTCTCCAGTGAGAAAGCGAAATTCATCCTGACCGGGGTATCCTGATGATTCTCCACATGGAACTCAATGCCCTGATACCCCTCCAATTCCAAATCCACGTTCTTAAACGCAGTCGCCGTATAATACCGCTCCGGATATCCGATGGTTTGGAACCGAAGACGTAAAAGATCGATTTCCTCCGCATATGCAAGGGTAGGCGTAATGGTTCCCCCCGCAATATCATCCGTGCTTCCCACCATATCCGAAAAATCCATCTGCACGGTCTGCCCTTTTTTCGCGGCATGTACCTGCCCGTCCCCGCAGGAAAAGAGAAAGGCAGCGGACATCCCCAAAAGCAGGATGCGTTTCCAAATGCTCCCTCCCGTATTTTCCTTGTATTTCGCTGTTTTCTTGCCCACTTTCCTCACCGTCCCCATTCTCATTCCGTATCTGTTACAGGTATTCCAATTCCGAAAATTCGTCTTCCGCCGTCATTCTCCGCCTCTTGTTGCTCACCGGCTCATAGACATGTTTGTTCTCATGGGGGCCCTCACCCTCCACCATTTGCTGCACCCATCCGCTCAGCAGCAGATGGAGTTTCGGATTATCATGGATTTCCTTATAATTTTCAATCCGGTACAGACTCTTTTCCCCGTCTATGGCACGGTCAAACGCACAGTCCAGCCTAAGCCCGTCCCCTAAATCGATGGCAAACATAATCGGCATCCGCAGTTCCTTCCGAAGCAGGATAAATTCATAGTTAAAGTCAATGACATAAACCTGCTGTTCCATGTCCGTGGTAAAATGACGCCATACCGGCAGCCTTGCCCGCCTCCTGTTTTGGAATGTTTGGGAATACACCCTGCGGCTCACATTAATGCGCAGGTCGTCGAAACTGCTTAAGGACTCATCCAAATTGGTAGGAAGCGACGGTTCCCTGTCATACACAAGCTGCATATACTCCGCCCTGCTGTCCAGCAAATCCACCACCTGGAACACATACCGCCACTTCTTTTCCTTATTTTCCACCAAAACGCCTTTTCCTGCAACGGTAGCTTCATATCTCCTGTCGTTTAAGTATATTTCCACCGTTTCCTCCTCATCGATGTCCATGGGATAGGACAAAAGCACGGAAACGCCGCTTTCGGAAATATCCACCGTCTTTCCCCATTCTTCCTCATATTCCGTTTTTATCTTACAGTCCATCTGCGCCCTTTGCCGCTCCGCGTTACGCACCACTTTCCGTCCGAGAATAAAGAACAGGGACATCACAAGGTTATACAGGTTTAAGAACAGCCAGAATAAAATGACGAAATAATCAATCCTCCCGGTATCGAACGTCCAACGGACACAGTTGACGATTCCCACTATGGACAAAGCAATCAGGACAAAATGCGGAATGGCGTAGGCAAACCGTTTCAACCCGTTTTCCTCCGACCGCTCCTTCTTTGTCACCTTAAATTTCTTCATTTTAATGCACAGGGTTTCCATCAAAACCGGTATCAGCATAAACGGAAAGATTACCGTTTCATACAGGTTTGTCCACTTCGTCGTCCGTATGTTACGGCTCATCATCTTTAACGACACGTTACTGCTGATATACATGGGAAGCCAGAAAATCAGCACCTCCACCAGCGTACATTTCACCACCATGACCCCGAAGGCGGCGAACAGGATCGGCGACATAATATAAATCAGCCGCTTCCAGGAAGCATACCAGTACCAAATGGAAGCCAGGTAATTCGCCTTCTGCGCAAAACTCAAATGGGGGGAAAATATCAAATGCATCTTCCTTCCCGTTTGGATACATCCCCTCGCCCAGCGGATTCTTTGGTTGACCAGACTCTTTAAATCCGTGGGAGACAGCCCGGAGGCCAGCACCGTGTTAATGGCATAGCAGACATATCCCTTTTTTTGGATTAGTATTCCGGTGGCAAAATCCTCCGTCACGCTCTTTGTATAAAAACCGCCCACCGCTTCCAGCGCTTCCCTGGAAATCAGCGTATTGGACCCGCCGTAAATGACACTGTTGCTTTTGTTCCTCGCCACCTGCACATCCTTATAGAAATAATCCTGCTCATTGGGAATGCGCCCCTCGGAAAACAGGTTGAACTGGAACAGGTCGGGATTGTAAAAACTTTGGGGGGACTGGATAAAGCCCAGTTTCACCCGGTCTTTTTCCTCCAATTCCCTGTTTTTAATTTCCTGGTCCACAAAATATGCCGCCATCACCAAAAGGAAATTGCTCTGCGGCACCATATCGGCATCAAACGTAGCGATTAACGGGGAATTGGTCACGGACATGGCATGGTTTAAGTTTCCCGCCTTTGCCCCCTCATGGTCTTCCCTGTCCAGGTAATGAATCCCCATCCGCTGCGCCAGTTCCCGCATCTCCGGCCGCTTCCCGTCGTCGCACAGATAAATATGCACTTTGTTTTTGTCGGGATATTCCATATGCACACAGCCGTTAATGGTCTTATACAAAAGTTCCGGCGGCTCGTTGTATGTGGCAATAAAAACATCCACGTCGGGATATTCCTCCCAAGGCACGATGGGTACCTCGTGGTTTTCAATCCGGTTCATGTTAAAATAGTGGACAAACGCTTCCAGCATACCGAGAATTTCCACCACCAGCAGCGAAATTCCCGCCACTGCCGATATCAGCCCGAATTCCAACGGCAGGGTACGGAACGTCCTCCAAAGCAGGTAAACCGTGGTCCAGCCGATATTGAACACCAGCCACGCCCTGTTTTTATAACCGGTCCATCTTCCGCCTTCCGCGTGCCTTTTCTTCCTTTTTCCCATATCCCACACCCTCCGATTCCTGTTTCCCCACGCTTAGCGCACCAGCGCATCCCTTATTTCCGGAAACAGCCATTCCAGCCGCTCCCTGTCAAAAAGACGGAACCGGCCGTAAGTCTCCCCGGACCGGCCGCCCTCATCCCACCAAACAAGACCGATCCGGTATTTCCCTGCCGCTTCCCTATAATCTTCCAACCACTGCAGCCGCTCTTTGGTATTGCCTTTATCGATAGAGCCGAATTCCCCGATGATCACGGGAATCCCGTTTGCCACAAACCGCGTTCCCAGCCGTTCCATCACCGCCTCCAGCTCTGCCGCCCCGTCTTTCCCCCATGTTCCCGTTCCCTGGGCATCCATGGCAAACCCGTAAGGCAGGTAAGCGTGTACCGTAACGATTAAATGTTCCCCTTCCGGCATGGTAAACCAATCCAGCGCACATTCCTCCACGGAATTGCCGTAAGTCGCCACCAGCAGGTAACGTTCCGCATTATTGCCGCCCTGACCCCTGACCGTATCCACAAACACTTGGTTTAGCCGGTTCACAATGGATGCCGTTTCGGCGCTGCCCCCCGTCCACTCCTCCGGCGAACCGATCCGGCGGGGTTCGTTCATTCCTTCAAATAACAGATGATTGTCATACGCCGCAAAATATTCCCCTACCTGGCTCCAGACATCCTCCATCTTCCTCACCGCATTTTCCTCATTTTCCGGCGTCGGCTCAAACCAAGTGTCGTGATGGGCGTTTAAGATGACATACATCCCGTTTTCCATTCCGTAGTCCACCACTTCCTTCACCCTGGCAAGCCATTCCCCGTCAATATTCCCCTGACTGTCCATATGTCCTTCCCATGTCACGGGAAGGCGCAGCAGGGTAAAGCCCGCCCTGCGTACCTCGTCAATCATTTCCTTCGTCGTGGCCGGATTCTGCCAGTAAAGCTCCAGGGAATTTCCCGTATATCTTCCGTCCCCACAGACCGATTCCAGGGAATTTCCCAAATTCCATCCCATACCAAGCTGTCCCGCAAAAACCATATCCTCCCCTCCCGTACCGTATTCCGAATATTCCGGGGGTTCCTCCCCTTTTCCGCAGCCGCATAAGCACAATGCCGTTAAATATGCCGCAACGGAAAAACGGACCCATGACAGACCCGTCTTCCACCGTTTGTTTGCACTTTCCACCGACTGCCCCGTTTTTTCCATCCTGCCGTATTGATTCATTCCGTATCCCATATCCCATGCAGCCCTGTCCTGCATGATATTCCCGTTGTCCATGCCGCACCGCCCGTCCCGGCCGCATCCTTACCGATGCCGTACCGTTTACTGCGCATATGCCAGTTTCATTTCCCTTTTATTTTGGTACATTCTCTGATCCGCCTGTTTTTCCAGCCCTTCAATATCCTCCTGCCTCGTTTTCCCGCAGTACGCATAACCATGGGCAATGGAAACCACAAAAGGATGACCGCCTTTTTCATTGCAGCGCGCCAACTCCTCCTCAAAAAGTTTCTTCGCCTTTGCATAAGAGCTTTCCGGGTGTTCCGACTGGAACAATACCACAAACTCGTCCCCGCCAATCCGGTACACCGTCCCAAGGCTGCCGAACGAACGCCGGATAATCCTCGCGCTTTCCTTAATCAGCTCATCGCCTGCACCGTGTCCCATCGTATCGTTTACTTTCTTTAAATTGTTCACGTCAAACATGGCAACCGCAAGTCCTTCCCTGTTTTCCATGGCAAGCAGTTCTTCTTTTTTCTCAATATAAGCCGTGCGGTTCCCCACCTCGGTCAGTCCGTCCACATATGCAAGGTGGCTGATAAATTCCGCCTGGTACCCCTGCTTAATCAGCTCATAAAGACGGTACAGGTTCCCCGAACCGAAACTTAAAATAAACAGCAAAAGCCCCACACGGATGGTCAGCGCCCGGTCAAGGACATCCGTCAGCACATACCTCAAAAAATCCACAAAAATACCGACGCACAGACAGATAATGCCTATGGTCTGCATCCGCAGGTAAAAACGTCCGCTTTTTTCCTTCCTCCTGCACGCAATGTCACGGATGATATACCCTCCCAAAAGCAGACTCACCAGCCCGTAATTTAATACCGTACCCGCCTGCGTCTGATGGAAATCCGAATGCCCCGTCATGTGAAGGAACGTAATTCCCACAAGGAAAACCGTATCCAATCCGCATAAAATGCGGATTGCCTTATTCCCAAACACATGGTATGTTTCTTCCATATAAAAATATAGGGGAAGCACGCCCATCGCCAGCAGTATATTATCCACAAGCTGGAGCGGGCGGATATCCCTGACAAACAACTGGAATACATTCGTTTCAATCAGGCACCAGCCTGCCGCAAGTACCGCAAACAGCCCAAGGTAAAACAGGCTTTTATCCCTCTCTTTCCGCTTCGCATTCAAAAGGATATCCGCCACCATCAAAAAGAATCCGACCACCAGGATCAGGATACTGATTAACAGCCCGAATCCTTTGGATTCGATTACAAACAAAAGCACCGCCGCCCAATCACCCAAATAAAAATGATCCACCTTGGACCGTCCGTCTTGGTACGCCTGCACGATACGCAGTTCCACCTGTTCCCCCGCATACTCCTCATCAATCCGCAGCACATTCCACTTCGTGCCGGGCGAATTCATGTCAAACGGCGCCTCCGCGATATCCGTCCCATATACCATGCGGTCCCCCACATAAGCCTGCACATACACATTTTTTGTGCGGAACACAAGCCCCTGCGTTCCGTGCATGTCCCCGGGAACCGGATAAAAAACACGGATATCCTCTGCGCCGTCCACTGCATAATCATCTATTTTCTTAAAATCCATGGGATTTCCTTCCCCATCCAGCCAGTCCCCGTCCACCTTCCGGTAAGAGCCCAGCCCGAAATCCCCTGTCGCCTGATCCGACCAAAACACATTCAGTAAAACCATGACGGCCATAACCGCCGCAACTGCATAATATGTAGTCAAGATAATACTTTTATACCGTTTAATTGTTCTCTCCTCCCAACGATATCCCATACAAAAACCAATTCCTGTATTAATAATTTGAGTATAACACGCATAACGGGTAAAATCAATCCTTGTTTCCGTCTGCTCCAAAATCCCCTGCTATGATTGCATGGGGATAGGGATGCGAATGCGGACGCAAGGGCGGGAGTTGTTTGGGGGCGGCAGCGGGATTGCCTGCCCCGGTTTTCCGTGCACTTTTTTCGGCTGGGAGTTTCTAAGCAGAATGGCATAAGTTTTCACAGGCTGCGGGACGCCCTCAAGCGGCATCCATGCCGCCTCGGGCTAAACCGTGCATCCATGCACGGTTTCCCTTAAGTATCCGCATTCTGCTA
>CANTGP010000020.1 GCA_947653315.1 uncultured Lachnospiraceae bacterium | reverse complement strand
TGAAAGCCTGTCTGGCATCCGGCGATGCAGCGGGAAATGCCTT
The DNA here is from genome assembly GCA_947653315.1 of uncultured Lachnospiraceae bacterium. Lineage (GTDB taxonomy): Bacteria > Bacillota > Clostridia > Lachnospirales > Lachnospiraceae > Kineothrix. The sequence continues at coordinate 15,437 of CANTGP010000020.1, read as the reverse complement.
TAACATCGGCGCGGGGGGCAGGGAGTACCTGATTGATGTTTATTACGATTTGTGTAAGGCGCTCCATGTGGAAGTGGAACCGGAGTTTGGTCCTCCAAGGCTGGGGGATATCAGGGATTCCAATGCGGACATTTCCAAAGCGAGGGAACTTTTGGGGTATGACCCGGAGTATGATTTTGCCAAGGGAATTGCGCTGGCGATTGATTGGTATAAGGAGAACCTGAAATAAAAGTAATCTTGGAAAACGGGAGGATGAGGATGCGGTATCAAGTTGTGGTTTTCGGCGTGAAGGATACTTCGGAAAACATCGTGGAATTTATCCACCGGCAGATTTGTCCGGTGGATTTGGTGATAACCATTAGCAGGGAAGTGTTGGAACGGAATCAGGTGGCGGGGTTTAAGGGACTTTCGGTGTTGAAGGAAAGGTATGGTATTCCGGTGTTCGAGGCGGACAGCTATTTCCTGACGGACGACAAAACGAAAGCGTTTATGGCGGAGAATGAATTTGAAATTGCGGTTTCCATGGGATGGCAGCGGTTGATTCCGCCGGAGGTTTTGGAGAAATTTGCTTACGGCGTGTACGGGTTCCATGGGAACAGCGGATACCTGCCGTTCGGCAGGGGGAGGTCGCCGCTTAACTGGTCGATTATTTTGGGGGATACCCGCTTTAACTTAAACCTGTTCCGGTATGACGAAAAGGCGGACAGCCCTAATGTATTTGCCACGGAGATGTTTTCCATTACGCCCCATGACGATATCCGCACGGCGCAGTATAAAAACATGATTTGCTCCAAGAACCTGATAAGGAAACTGTTAAAGGCATATCAGGAGAATCATATCGTGGTGCGGACGGAGTCAAAGGATTTTGACTCGTGGTACCAAAAGCGGACGGCGGCGGACGGGAAAATTGATTTCCATGAGCGGACAAGGAATATTTATAATTTAATCCGCGGGGTGGCGGCTCCGTTTCCCGGTGCTTTTGCCATGTGCGGGGAAGAACGGGTGACGGTATGGGAAGCGCATCCTTTTGATGAAATGATTGATTTTTCCGCATATGCGCCGGGAGAAGTGGTGGATGTGTTCGACGGCAAACCCATCGTGCGGACGGTGGACGGCTCGCTGCTCATCGACCGCTATGAGTGCGGAAGGGAATTAGCGGCAGGGGATGTGCTTGCGTAAGACGGACTGTAAGACGGGAAAACCGGTGGAAAGTGTGGGAATGCCCGTGTGGGATTTTACGGTTACCGGTTGGAGTGAACCGTAATATTTTGCAGGAGAACGTAGGATAGGTAGGATAGGAAAAATAGGAAAGATAGGAAAAATAGGAAAGATGGGAAAGGTAACGTGGGAAACGGTATGAAAACAGCGATTCGCATCGATGACATCACCCCCGCCATGGATTGGGAGAAATTCCATGCATTCCGGGAACTTTTGGAGCGGTACGGGGTGAAACCCCTGATTGGGGTGGTGCCGGATAACCGGGACGGGAATTTAAACCGGGGCGCGGAAAACCCGGAATTTTGGCAGTATGTGAAGCGGTTGCAGGAAAACGGCTGGACGGTGGCGCTGCACGGTTACCGGCACCTGTACACGGAGAAAAAAGGGGGAATGTTCCCCCTGAACGGATTTTCGGAGTTTGCGGGTGTGCCTTTTGGGAGGCAGGTGGAAATGCTGGAGCAGGGACGGAACATTTTGGAGTCCCACGGAATACGGACGGACATTTTCATGGCGCCTGCCCATTCCTATGATAAGAATACCCTAAGGGCGTTAAAACAGACGGGTTTTTGCAGGGTGACCGACGGGTTTGGGAGCCGCCCTTACCGGTGGATGGGAATGGTGTTTTACCCGGTTTCCTTCCGGCTGGAGGGCAGTTTGAAAAGAAAGCGGGGCTTTACCACCATGGTGGTGCATACGAATACCGTAAGTGAGAAAGACATGGAAAAATACCGCCGCATTTTGGAAGAAGAAGACGTGATATCCTTCGGCGAATATTTGGAACAGCCTGTGGCGGAACGGACGGTATTCGGACGGCTGGCGGAATATCTGCTGGCACTGGCAAAACGGGCGCTGGTGAAACTGCGGAGCTGAATACCGTGAAAGCTGCCATGGCAGTGGAAACAATCATCGGTGAATGGAAAATGGCAGAAGAAAAAAAGCCAAAAGAAGAAAACGGCAAAAACCGGATGGAGAGGAGATGGATGAAATATGGGAAAACCGGTACGCGTACTGCACGTGTTGGGGGGATTGAGCCTTGGCGGCGCGGAAAGCCGTATTATGGACCTGTACCGTTGTATGGACAGGGAGAAGGTGCAGTTTGATTTTCTCGTCCATCAGAAAACGGGCGGAAGAAAAAAAGCCGGGATCGAGGGGCGGATACCGGAATATTATGACGGGGAAATAAAGTCATTGGGCGGGAAAATTTATGTTTTGCCCAAGTTTAAGGGGTATAATTATCTGCCGTATAAGAAAGCGGCGCGGGCATTTTTCCACAGGCACCGGGAATTTTTTGTGGTGCAGGGGCATATGACCAGTACGGCATCCATTTACCTGCCGGAAGCAAGAAGGGCGGGAATACCGGTTTTGTGTGCCCACGCCAGAAGCGCGGGGGTGGACCGGGGCGTAAAAGGACTCCTGACGAAGCTGCTGCGTCTTCCGCTTTGGAAACGGGCGGACTACTGCTTTGCCTGTTCCAAGGAAGCGGGGGAATCGGTGTTTGGCAGGAATTGGAACCGTTCGCCCAAGGCATATCTGATTCCCAATGCCATCGATGCGGAGAAATACCGTTATGACAAGGCGGTGCGGGACAGGCTGCGCGGGAAGCTGGGTCTGCAGGATTGTTATGTCATCGGGCATGTAGGCAGGTTCCATTATGCCAAAAACCATGAATTTCTGCTGGAAATTTTTGCCTGTCTGCACAGGCGCCTGTCCGCAAAGGGAAAGCGCTGTGTGCTGATGCTTGTCGGGGAAGGGAGCGGAATGCCGCAGGCGAAGGCACAGGCGAAGGCGCTCGGCATTGCCGGGGACGTAATGTTTATGGGAAACAGGAAAAATGTGGAGAAATTTTATCAGGTATTTGACTTTTTCCTGTTCCCTTCCAGATATGAAGGACTGCCGGGAACCGTGGTGGAAGCGCAGGCGGCAGGGCTGCGGTGTCTGGTTTCCAACCGGATTACGTATGAAGTGGGCGTGAGCGGGCTGGTGGATTTTAAGGATATTGACGAACCTGCCGATTGGTGGGCGGAATGCGTGGAACGCTGTTTGGAAGCGGGATATCAAAGAGAAGATATGAGTCGGGTCATTAAGGATGCCGGTTTTGACGTAAAAGAACAGGCGGCGCGGCTGGAGCGGTTTTACCTGACGGGAAAGATGGCGCAGGAAAGGTAATAGGGAAGCTGGGATTCATGAAAACGGGAAAAAAGAAAATCATGTTAATCGTGCCGATGCTCCACCAGGGCGGTTTTGAGCGTGTATGTGTCGCAACGGCACGGCTTTTGGAGCCTTATTATGACGTTTGCATTGTCCTGTTCGATTCCAGGGATATTGCCTATGACATCCGCGGACTGCAAGTGGTGGACCTCCATATGGGAGTGCGGGAAAGTCTTTTGGGAAAAGCGCTGAATATCGGAAAAAGGAGTTTGGCGGTCCGCAAATTAAAACGGAAGATGGGAATCGACATTGCTTACAGTTTCGGTCCCAGCGCAAATATGGTCAATGTCTTTTCCGGCAGGTCCGCACAGGTATGGGTAGGTATCCGCAGTTATATGGATATGGAAAATGCGCGTAAGATACGGCTCTTTTCCAAGCGTGCGGATTTGGTAGTCTGCTGTTCCAAACGCATTGAGGAGGAGGTGCGGGAGCGCTATCGCTGCAGTAAGGCGGTGACGCTTTATAATCCGCTGGATGCGGCGGAACTTAGGAAGCAGGCGGCAGGGACCGGGCCGGAGCTTCCCTGGGAGGACCGGGAAGGCATTATCGTTTCCATGGGCAGGGAAGATGACGTGAAAGGATTTTGGCATTTGCTCAAAGCCTTTGGGGAGATGTGTAAGACGGTTCCACGGGCGAAGTTAATGATTGTCGGCGAAGGGGATTTCGGGGAATACCGGACTTTGGCGCAGGAACTCGGAGTGGCGAAACAGGTGTATTTTACCGGCATGAAGCGAAACCCCTTTCCTTATTTGGGCGCGGCAGCGCTGTATGTGCTGACTTCTTACCATGAGGGATTCCCCAATGCCTTAATCGAAGCGATGGCATTGGGCATTCCGGTGATTTCCACGGACTGCCTTACCGGACCGCGGGAAATCCTGCAAAGCGGGGAGCGTTTATATGGTGTGCTGCTTCCGAACATGAGCCCGGAAAAAGATATGGATGCCTCGCATATCAGTGAGGAAGAACGGCGCCTGGCGGGGGAAATGGCGAGGATGTTTACGGACCGGGAATACCGGGAAAGGCAGGCGGCCGCCTCGCTGGAACGTGCCGGGGATTTTGGCAGCGGACGGTATGTGGAACAGATACGGCGGCTTGTGGACGGAGCGGACCGGAAGGAAGTGGCTGGAAAGGGAAACGGCCGGAAAGGGATAGGAGATTAGGAGTCATGAAAGACAAAATGAAAAGAATGACGGTTTTCTTTACGGAAAACCCAAAACTGTATAAGTGGGAATGGGTTCTGCTGGCATTGCTGATCCTGCTGCCGTTTGTATCCTGTTTTTATGGGGATACCAATGTGATTGTCTTATATGAAAACCATTTTTGGGGCGCCATTTTCCAAGGGGACGGGATTCTTTCCTATTATGATTACGTGTATGACCAAGTGCAGAACGGGCTGGGGATTTATGCCACCTATGATTTCCCGATGTACCTGATTTTGGGGGTATGGGGGCTGCCGCTGTGGATTTTCTGGGGCTCGAAAGGGGAAGTGCCTACCATGCACTTTATGGCACGGCTGTACGGGAAATGCGTATACCTGATTCCGCTGGCAATTACGGTCTTTTTGGTATATAAAATCTGCCGTGAACTGAAAATGTCCAAAGAGAGGGCGATGTGGGGGGCATTCCTTTACGAGTCCTCCATGATGGTGTATGTGGCAATCTGTTTAAACGGCCAGACGGACATTATCGGAATGGTATTTATCTTGCTGGGGCTGTTGGCATACATTAAGGACGAGAGGATGAAATTTTTGGTGTTTTTTGCCTTGGCGGTTCCGTTTAAACAGTATGCGTTGTTTCTGTTTGTACCGCTGCTGGTGCTCCGGGAAAAGAAAGTATGGAATATCCTGCTAAATGCCGTCGGTTCCTTAAGCGTGCTCATTGTCAGCAATCTGCTGTTTGATCCGTCGTCTCCCGGGATGGAAAGGAAGAAACTGTTTGAACTGGAAATTTTTGAACGCCTGATGGCAAACCGGCTGCCGTTGCTGGACGGAAGTGTTCCGACGCCCGTCGTGCTGCTGGTGGCAGTCTGTGTCTTCTGCTATTTAAAGGAAGTCAGGGACGAGGAGGAGAGGAAACGGTATGCCGTTTTCATTCCGCTTTTGACGATGGGCTGTATGTTTATATCTTTTGAAAGCTCCAGCTATTGGTACCTTCATTTGGCGCCCTATTTGTCCATTATGCTGGTATACAATACAAACCGGACCAGGCAAAACCTGTTATTTGAGACTGTGGCAATGATTTGTCTTACTTTGGCAAATTATGCAAGCCGTCCCTGGGCGTTCGAGGTATACGCTTATTGCGGGATGCTGCTGGAAAAGCTGTTTGGAAATTACAATGCATTGGAAACGCCTTTTTATTTGGAGAATTTTTGTCAGAAAATCGGGATTACAAAGTATTGCGGCGCTTTTTTCAGCACGTATGTCGTGCTGCTTATGAGTATCATTTTCATAAACCGCCCTTCGCAAATCCGTAATGAGGAAGAACCGGGACTTCCCATGCGGGGCTATGCATACCTGCGGATGTTTGCAAACGCCGCGGTGGCATACATTCCCGGACTTCTGTACCTGTACAACGTTTATTTGGCAGGAAAGGGATAAAGAGGCGGTATGGGACGGAAACGTAAGATTGCATTTCATTTAAATTGTCTGGAACAGGGCGGGGCGGAGCGTGTGGTCTCCAATTTGGCAAACCAGTTTGCCAAAGAAGGCTATGAGGTGCTGGTTGCAACGGAATGGTTCGGGGAAAATGAATTTTTGATTGACCAACGTGTCAGGCGGGTACATGTGGGGCTAAAAGACGGGGATGAAAAGAAAAACCGTATCCTGCAATTCCTGCTGCGGGTGAAGTACCTGCGGCAGTTCATGAAAAAGGAAAAACCGGATATCCTCATTGCATTTGCCCAGCGGGCGAATTACCGTGCCCTGATGGCGGCACCGGGGACGGATGTGCCGGTGCTGATTTCCATCCGTACCGATCCCGTGGGACATTATGACGCGTGGTCGGACAAACTGCAGATTCCGCTGTTATTTCCCCGGGCGGCGGGGTGCGTGTTCCAAACGGAGGGGCAGAGGGAGTTTTTCGCTCCGTATTTGCAGAAAAATTCCAGGGTGATTTTAAATCCGCTGCACGATAAATATATCGGTGTGCCAAAGCCGGAGCACAGGAGGAAAGAAGTGGTGCAGTCGGGAAGACTGGTAGACTTTAAGAACCAGCCCATGCTGCTGCGGGCATTTGTGGAGGTACACCGGAAACATCCCGATTATGTCCTGCGTATCTATGGCGGGGATTCTTTTGACGGAACGAAGGAGATTTTGGAGGGTATCATTGCGGAAAACCGGGCACAGGACTATATCCGGCTGATGGGCGCCAGCGATACGCTGGAAAAGGATTTGCCCGGGGCGGCGGTCTATGCGTTTTCCTCGGATTGGGAGGGACTTCCCAATGCGCTGCTGGAGGCCATGGCACTGGGGCTTCCGATTGTGGCGACGGACTGTCCCTGCGGGGGACCCCGGACGGTGATGGAAGACGGTGTAAACGGGCTGCTGATACCGGTGAAAGACCAGAAAGCGCTGGAGGAAGGTATTAACAAGTTAATCGAGCAGCCGGACTATGCGGAAAAGCTGGGGGCGGAAGCACGTAAGATTGCGGGTCGCGCCAATGCCAAAGCCGTGTTCGGACAGTGGCGGGATTATATTGACGTAATATGCGGTTCCTGAAATACGGCGCGCGGAGCGGTAAAGGCAGGAAGTGCCGCAAAGCAGGATATTTGGCGTACAAACTTGGAAAGATAAGGAGAAAGGCGATGTTTTCATACGGAGATTATAAAGAGATTATAAGGATTATCAAATCCACGGGCCGGCAGTGCAATTATATGGATGCGCTGCACAAGGATCAGTTTATCATCATGCGCCATGACGTGGAATACAGTGTGGAGCGGGCGTATGCCTTGGCGAAAGTGGAGTCCGGCATGGACTTTACGTCCACGTTTTTCTTCCAGTGGACGAATAATTCCTATAATCTGCTGTCGAGGAAGAACCGGGATTTGATTTGCGATATGCATGAGAGAGGACATAAGATTGGGCTGCATTTTGCCCTGAACGGAATGACGGATATGCAGGATGTGCGCAAACAGATTGTGAAGGAGATGCATATGCTGAGCGAGATGCTTGGGTTTGAAATTTCGGAATTTTCCGTACACCGTCCTTCACCGGCGGTGCTTGCCGAGAATATCAAGCTGCCCGGTATCATCAATGCTTACCAGGACGAGTTCTTTACGTTTGCGGAAAAAGTGACGGAGGATACCGTGCTCGGAGTGAAGTATATGTCGGACGCCAACCATATTTGGAGATACGGTTATCCGGATGAGAAAAATATTTTAGGGCATGACAAGGTACAGATTTTGACCCATCCTTTCGCCTGGACGAAGAAGGGATATGATAATTGCGGGAACTATAAGACACTGGTGCGGGAGAAGTATGTGGAATTGATTGACAGTATCGATAACGAGTGTAAGGATTTTGCGGAATACAGGGACGGGTTTATGGAGCTTATGAAATATATGGAGTGATATGTGGAATAAGGATTCCGTATTTTGGAATAGTGCGCGGAGTGAACGGCAACAAGAATGGAAAAGGGACGGAGGTGCCGGTATGTGCGGTATATGCGGGTTTGTGTCGCGGAGGGATATCCGGTTGGCGCAGCTTAAGAAAATGAATGATACGATGTACCACCGGGGACCCGACGACAGCGGCGAGGAAATTTATGAGGCGGCGGACGGGTATTTGGTGGGATTTGCGCAGCGGCGGCTGTCCATCTTGGATTTGTCGCCTTTGGGGCATCAGCCGATGCACTCCGGAAACCGCCGGGTGAGCGTGGTATATAACGGGGAAATTTATAATTTCCGAGAATTAAAGGAAGAACTGGCGGATTACCCGTTCCGTTCGAACTGTGATACGGAAGTGATTCTCGCGGCTTATTTAAAATGGGGCATCGACTGCGTGAAGCGGATGAACGGGATGTTTGCCATCGCCCTGTTTGACAGGGAAAACGGGACGGTATACCTTGTCCGCGACCGTATCGGTAAAAAGCCCCTTTATTACTGGCGGGACGGGGAAAACCTTGTATTTGCCTCGGAGCTGAAACCGATTATGGAGGCGGACGGATTCAAAAAACGTATCCGCAGGGACGTACTTTCCAGGTATCTCTACCAGCAGTACATCAATGCGCCGGAGTCGGTGTTTGAGGATGTGTATAAGCTGGAACCGGGCAGTATTCTTTCGTTTTCCGTTTCCGCCATGTCCGCGGGAGGTGATGGCTGCAGGCAGTGGAAATATTGGGATGTGGGGAAGGTGTATGCGAAGCAGCACGGGAATCCGGTGAAGGATTACGGGGAAGCGAAGACGCAGCTTAAGGAACTGTTGAAAAAGGCGACGGCGGCGCGGATGATTGCGGATGTGCCTTTGGGCTCTTTTTTGAGCGGAGGATATGATTCTTCCCTGATTACCGCCATGGCGCAGGAGGCGTCCGGGGAGCCGGTGAAAACTTTTTCCATCGGTTTCCATGAGGAACGGTATAACGAAGCGAAGTATGCGAAGCAGGTGGCGGATTATTTGGGAACCAGTCATACGGAACTGTATATTGACGAAAAACAGATGTTTGACCTGGTGGAAAGTATTCCGAAATACTATGACGAGCCTTTTGCCGACAGCTCGCAGATTCCCTCCATGCTGGTGTCGGCGCTGGCGAGGGAGAAAGTAACGGTGGCATTGTCCGGGGACGGCGGGGATGAATTTTACTGTGGTTATAATATTTACGAAAACGTGGCGCAGGCACAGGCGTTGGATTTTGCGGGGGCTGCAGTGCACGGGATTTGCCGCCTGCCCCTGGTACGGCAGGCGCATCTTGCGGAGAAACTTCCGTTCCGTGTCAGGGTAATTGCGGAAAACAGGAACCGGGAGACGAAGACACAGTTCGGTGCAAGCAATTATGTGGTCCGCGCAGGGAAAATGGTGCGCGGCGGAAAAAATCCGCTTCCCTGCCACTATGAGTCGGAGAGCGGTTACGGCGTGGGAAAATGGCAGGTGCGCCGGATGCTGTTGGATATGGATACTTACCTGCCGGGGGATATTTTATGCAAGGTGGACCGTGCCAGCATGAAATATTCGCTGGAAACCCGCTGCCCGATTTTGGACAGGGATGTGATGGAGTATTCCTACCGGATTCCCCATTCGTTTAAGTTTTGCAAGGGGGATAAGAAGCATATCCTGAAAGACATTGCTTACGAATATATTCCGAGGAAACTCCTGGACCGGCCGAAAGTGGGGTTCGGCGTACCGTTGGACCAATGGCTGCGGGGACCTTTGAAGGAGCAGCTTTTGGATTACAGTGAAAGGGATTATTTGGAGCGGCAGGGGATTTTCGACGCGGATTACGTGTCGGCAATGATAAGGGAGTATATCCGCACGGGGGACGGGGGACCCGCGACGGGGGCCAATTATTCCAAGCTGTCGTGGTCGTTCTTTATATTTGAGCAATGGTACCGGCAGTATTGCGGCTGATGCGCGGAAAATACGATGGGAGAAGGCATATGGAAAAAAAGCATATCGCCATGTTTATCAGTTCTTTGGACAAAGGCGGTTCGGAACGGGTATTGGTGAATTTGGCGGAGTATTTTTACGGGCGGGGTTATACCGTTACCATAGTGACCCAGTACCGGGCGCAAAATGAATACGGGATTTCCGCCGGAATCAAACGGGTGTATTCCGAGATTCCGGCGGGGCAAATCGGAAAAAGCAGGGTGGGAAATTTTTGGAAGCGTTTTTGCAGGCTGCGGGATATTTGGAAGACGGAGCGGCCGGACCTGATTCTGTCCTTTATCGGGAAGAATAATGTGATGGCGCTGATGACCTCCCGCTTTTTGCATATTCCGGTGGTTGTTTCGGTACGCGGGGAGCCAAAGGAGGAATATGATTCCGGGAGTCTGCGCCTTGCCGCGAAAATGCTGTTTCCCCTGGCGGACGGTGTGGTACTGCAAAGCAGGGGGAGCATGGAATTCTTTCCTCCGGCGGTCCGTAAGAAGGCCGTTCTTCTGCCGAATTCCCTGACGCCTGCTTTTATGCGGGAGGCCTATGGGGGAGAGCGGGAGAAGAAAATCGTGGCGGTGGGCCGTGTGGATGCCAATAAGAACCATATCATGATTATCCGGGCTTTTGCGGCGCTGGCAGATTGCTACCCCGATTATGAACTGGTGATTTACGGGGAAGGGGAACTGCGCAAGCCCCTGCTCCGCCAAGCGGGCGAAATGGGACTTGGGGACAGGGTCCGTCTGCCCGGCAGTACCGCCGATGTGGCGCAGGCAATTTATAAGGCTTCGGTTTTCGTACTATCCTCCAATTCGGAAGGGATGCCCAATACGTTAATCGAGGCAATGGCGCTGGGACTGCCCTGTATTGCCACCGATTGCCCTTGCGGCGGACCTGCGGAGCTGATTACGGATGGGGAAAACGGTCTGTTGACTGAATTGGACAACTGGCAGAAATTGGAAAAAAACTTGCAAAAAATTTTAGACGACAAAGAATTTGCGGATAAATTAAGCAAAAATGCTGCAAAAATAAAAGAAAAGTTAAATCCTGATTTAATAAATGCAAAATGGGAAGCGTATTTTGTGGAATTGATGGACAGGAAGGGAAGGAAGCGGGGAAGATGACGCGCAGACAGGCATTGCAATCGGCAGTATTCGTGGTACTATTTCTATATATCCTGATGACGGTGACTTACATCATCCGTACCAACGGCGACGTGAAGGACAGGTTTACGGGTTTTTATGCGGAGAAAAAGGACAGTATCGATGTGGTGATGATCGGCTCCAGTCCGGTGTATCCGTATTATGCCACGCCGATGATGTGGGGGGAGTACGGGATTGCGGCATATCCCATATCCAGCAACCTCCAGCGTCCGGTAGCCGCCCCGTATCTGGTGGAGGAAGTCAGGAAGACCCAAACCCCAAAACTGTATGTATTTGAAATGCGTATGTATACCGCAAACGAAACCGATTTGACCAACAATATGGCATATACCAGGGGTGTCACCGATAACCTGAAATATTCGTGGAACCGGATAAAAACCATCAATGCCATGGTGGATGATGTTTCGGAACGCTATACGTATTATTTTGATATTTTTAAGTACCATTCCAACTGGAAGACTATGGTGCTGCCGGAGCAGTTGGCATGTTTTTCCTATGAAAAGCCGGAGAAACAGAAGGGGTATGTGATGACGGACGAGGTGGGTCCTTGCGAAGCGGTGGACACTTCGGGAATCACGTCGAAAACGCCCATGCCGGAATTCCAGGAACAATGTTTGTACCGGCTGCTGGACTATTTAAAGGAAAACGGGCTGCAGGCGCTTTTTATCCTGTCCCCTACCGTAATGGAGGAGGAAAAACAGGAAATGTATAATTATATGGAAGAAATCATTGACGGGTACGGTTATGAATTTTTGAACCTGAATGACCATTACAGTGAAATCGGATTGGATTTTGCAACGGATTTTAGCGATTACGGCGGACACACCAATGCTTTGGGGGCGCGGAAATGTACGGAATTTTTAAGCGGATATCTTGTGGGGCACTACGGTTTGGAAGACCGGCGCGGGCAGCAAGGGTATGAAAGCTGGGAAAAAGCCTACGGGCAGTGGAAAGAAGATATGAACCGGGCGGAGGAAACCATTGCAAGGAGGATTGCGGAAGGGGATTTTGCGGATGCCCCTGCGGAGGAGTGACAGGAGCCGGGTGGGAATGGGTCATGGGCTGCATGTTTTGGCCGGTAATCGGCCAGGAAATTGGATTATGGAAGAAGGAGCGGCGTTATGTGTGGAATTGCGGGATTTTGTAATTTAAAAGGGGACTGGAAAGCGAATATCGGCAGGATGAACGCGCGGATGCACCACCGGGGACCGGACGGAGAGGGCGTTTGGGCTTCGGAGGATTCACAGGTGGTGCTTGGCCATAAAAGGCTTTCCATCGTGGATTTGTCCGCAAACGGCGCGCAGCCAATGGAATCCCACAGCGGCAGGTACGTGGTGGCATTTAACGGGGAAATCTATAATTACAAAACCATTGCGGCAAAACTGCTGGCGGAAAAGAAAGTGACGGCTTTCCGGGGGACTTCGGATACGGAAGTGCTGCTGGAAGCCATGGAAGCATACGGGGTGGAACGGGCGGTTTCCATGTGCAAAGGGATGTTTGCCGTCGCTCTGTACGATAAGAAGGAGCGGGTGCTTTTCCTGTTGCGGGACAGGGTAGGGGAAAAGCCGCTTTATTACGGGTTTACCGGGGAAGGTGTCTTTGCGTTTGCCTCGGAAATCGGTTGTATGGAGGAACTGGAGGGTTTTCATAATCCCATTAACAGGAAAGTGCTTGATATTTATTTTACCCATGGGTATATTCCGGCACCGTATTCGATTTATGAAGGGATTTACAAATTGGAAGCGGGAACCATGCTGACGTTGAAGGTACCGTTTACGCAGGAAGAACTGTCCGTATCCGCTTACTGGTCCATGAAGGAGGCGGCAAAGAGAGGGCAGGAGCATTTGTTTCAGGGCAGCGAAAAGGAGGCTTCCGAGGAATTGGAGCGGCTGTTGAAGGCATCCATCCGGGAGCAGATGGTGGCGGATGTGCCGGTCGGGGCTTTTTTGTCTGCGGGAATCGACAGCAGTACGGTGGTGGCGTTGATGCAGTCGCTGCACGGGGGAAAAGTGCGCAGTTTCACCATCGGCATGAATGAGGACGGCTATAACGAGGCGGTGGCGGCAAAAGAGATTGCCCGCCATTTGGGAACGGAGCATACGGAGCTGTATATAACGAAGCAGGATGCCATCGGCGTGGTGCCGGGACTTGCGGATATGTTTGGAGAGCCGTTTGCGGATTCCTCCCAAATACCCACGTACCTGGTAAGCCGGATGACAAGGGAACATGTGACGGTGTCCCTTTCGGGGGACGGCGGGGACGAGCTGTTTTGCGGATATACGTCTTACGGTTCGGTGAGCCGGATTTGGAATAAAATGAAACACATACCTTATTGGGTACGCAAACCGTGCAGCGGGCTGGTGCTTCACAGCCCTTTGGTAAAGAATCCCGTTTACCGGACGAAGGGGACGCTGCTGGGGGCAAAAGGACCGGGCAGGCTTTATGAAATATCCTATGAAACGGATCCCCTAATCCGGAAAATCAGTAAAACCCACGGGGATATCCCTTATAAATACAACGAATATGAGGAAGGATATTTGGAAGAAACGAACCATAACGTAATGCTGATGGACTTGCTGATGTACCACCCGGATGATATCCTGGTGAAAGTGGACCGGGCGGCGATGGCGGTTTCGCTGGAAACAAGGGTGCCGATGCTGGATAAGGATGTGGTGGAATTTGCATGGTCGCTGCCCATTGCCTATAAAAGGGAAGGGGATGTGGGGAAGAAGGTACTGCGGGATGTGCTGTACCGCTACGTTCCCCGAGAAATGATGGAGCGTCCGAAGAAGGGGTTCAGCATTCCCATCGATAAGTGGCTGCTGGAGCCGGGACTGCGGGATTGGGCGGAGGAGCTGATGGACAGGGATTTGGTGGAACGGCAGGGGATACTGGATGCCGCCGTGGTGGAGCGGATTTGGCGGGATTTCACGGAAAAGGGGATTTGGCGGATACAAATTTGGTTTATCCTGATGTTCCAGGCTTGGATGGGGGCGCGCAGAGGACGGTAGGCGCCGGATTCGGAAAAGGCGGATAAACAGAAAAAGAGGAAGACGGGAATGAATGTGATTCGGATGTCCGGGGGGATTGGGAACCAGATGTTCCAGTATGCGCTTTATTTAAAACTGCGCTCCCTTGGGAAAGAAGTGAAATTTGACGATGTGACGGAATATGCGCTGGACAATGCCAGACCGGTGATGCTTTGGGTGTTCGGTATTGATTACCCGAAGGTGACGCGGGAGGAATTGGTGAAAATGACGGATGCGGCGATGGATTTGGGAAGCCGTCTGCGCCGCAAGGTGTTTGGCAGGAAAAGCGCGGCGTATTATGAGAAACCCATGGAGTTTGACGGGGCGGTGCTGGAACTGGATAACGCATATTTGTGCGGGTGTTTTCAAAGCGAGAAATATTTTAAGGATATCGAGGGTGAGGTGCGAAACGCGTTCCGGTTCCGTCAGGATGCGGTGCCGAAAGAATTGGAAGATATGGTAAGGGAATACGGACGGCAGATGAAGGACAGTGTGTCGGTCAGCGTCCATGTGCGCCGTGGGGATTATTTGGATGCGGCGCAGGTATACGGGGGAATTTGTACCGAAGCGTATTATGACGGGGCGGTGACTTATCTCATGGAGCGTTACCCGGAAGCGAGGTTTTTCGTGTTTTCCAACGATGCGGAGTGGATGCGGCGGTGGTGCGTGGAAAAAGACGGAAAATGGGGGGAAGGGCGTTTTGTGGCAGTGGAGGGGACGACGGAGGAAAGCGGGTATGTGGATTTGATGCTGATGGGGATGTGCAGGCATCATATTATTGCAAACAGCAGTTTCAGTTGGTGGGGGGCTTGGCTGAATCCGGCGGCGGATAAGTGCGTGGTGGCTCCGGGGAAGTGGCTGAATACTTGTGAGTGCAGGGATGTTTTTACGGAGGGGATGGTGCGGGTGGACGCGGAGGGGGTCCGTCTGTGATGTGCCGCCCCTTGTCCGGTGCGCTCCGGCTGCGGCATAGGGGGTGGAATCCAACGGCAAAAATGAGGGATTTCTAACCGTTTCCGGCATGTGTTTTCCTGCCGCGGCGGCAAACTCCTCACTTCGTTCGTCAGACAGTGCCGCCTGGAGAGGCAGGAAAACTCATGCCGGAAACGCTAAGAAATCTCATCATTTTTTTGAATGGATTCCATCCCCCTATGCCGCAGCCGGAGCGCACCGGACAAGGGGCGGCACATCACAGCCTCATAAGCTAGTGAGTTGAACGGGCGGAGGGGTTTATATGGA
>CANTGP010000019.1 GCA_947653315.1 uncultured Lachnospiraceae bacterium | reverse complement strand
TTTCCTATTCCGGTTCCTATTCCGGTTCCGCTACTTGGCATAACATCACCGCTGCCTTGGTACTGACCGTAACCGTAACCACCGGTATTGAAATTACCGGAAAAGTTTCCGCCTCCGTTTCCCCCGTTCCACCCTGCGTTTCCGGAAGAAAATTCCAACGGTCTTTGTAGGTTCTGTTCCTTCATTTTCTGCATTGCCGCACCGATAATCATCAGGGAAATACCGAAATTTAGCACCCAGAAAAACGGAATATGAAATGGCAGGAAAGACACTGCCGCCTTGATGAGCAATGGAAGCACACGGCTGTAAATGCCAAGCAGGTATAACTGTCCAAACGTAAGCCGGCATTTCATACAGGATGCCACAATCATTCCGCACAGGGCAACAACGGCAACTCCCAAAAAGAACAATGCCGTCATGCACACATAGGAAAGCAGGAAGAAGATCGCAAAAAACAGATACATATACGGGATAAGTCCCATCAAATCATCCTTGGTGAATTCCAAATCTTCCAATTCGCTGAAATAATACTGCTGTACCTGGGTCCCGCTTTTTATAATGACCTTCTCCGAATCCATCAAAAGCACGGACTGGTATTCGTTCAAGTCATCCATCATCTCATACGCATCATAAAATACATAATCCGGATCCGTATCAATGTTAACAATGGAAGTGGCATCCTCATATTCAATGACATCATCCACCCACAAGATACCGTCCGCCAATTCAAACTCCGGAACCGCCTCATCCATTTCGCGCGCAAATCCCGGACCAACCAGCCCAATCTCCACGGCGGAAACCCCCATGGTTATCAGCCAGTAAATCAACATCAGCACCAAAGCAAACCCAAACACCTTGGATTTTTTATTGTACAAAAAACCTTTGTAACTTTTGTAACTGTAAATGGACAACACCATTTCCTTAAATATATTCATGCTTTTACCTCATGTCCGGTTTTACGGACTCATTCCTTTATGAATAAACGGCGCCCATGATGGCAGATGCAAGACCAAAGACTGCGCCATATAACAACACCAGCAGCACAATGTTCAACAGAAGCCTTACCACGATATTCATCCTGCTGTTGTTGGAAATAGCCGTTGCGGCCCCAATACCGACAACCGCCGCCAATGCCCCTATGGCCCCGTTCACAAAATTAATCAGGTGAAGAACAATAAATATGTACGACCACCACGGCATCTTAAACGGCACATATTTTTCTCCCGTAGCACAATCTATCCCGTCTATCACAAGCTGGGGCGCGCTCATATTCTTCAATACCAAAAGCGCATTTTTGGAGCCTACGGGAAATTCATATTCTTCATGAACCAATCCTGTTTTCTTCCTATATTTATTCAGTTTCAGTTTCTCCCCGTTAACTTCCACTTTCCTTCCTTTTAACTGTACCGCATACATCTGTTCGTCAACTTTGACATTCCATACTCTCGCCATTTTCTCTTTTACCTCCTGCATCCTCTCATAAAAAATTTTTGTAAAGATTCACCCTTCGGCTCATAGTTAAGGAATCCGCCCTATACCAAGTCTGTCTTCCACAAAAGGCTGTCCGACACGGGCAGCCTTTTCCATAAAATACCGTCTTTCCTGCTTATACTCAAGCCTTTCCTACGGAGCCGAACAATTCCATTTTCTCCTTAACGGTAGCCTTGATTGCCTCAAATCCGGGTGCAAGAACCTTACGGGGATCAAATCCCTTACCCTGCAGGTCTTTTCCTTCTTCAATGTACTTACGTGTAGCTGCCGCAAAAGCCAACTGGCACTCCGTATTTACATTAATCTTCGCAACACCTAAAGTAATCGCTTTCTTAATCATATCAGCCGGGATACCGGTACCGCCGTGAAGCACCAAAGGCATATCGCCCGTCAATTTCTGGATGGCATCCAGTGTTTCAAAAGACAGACCTTCCCAGTTCTCCGGATATTTTCCGTGGATATTGCCGATACCCGCTGCAAGGAAGTCAATGCCAAGATCTGCAATTGCCTTACACTCATTAGGATCCGCACATTCGCCTTTGCCGATTACGCCGTCTTCCTCACCGCCGATTGCGCCGACTTCCGCTTCGATGGAAATTCCCTTATCATGCGCCGCAGCAACCAATTCCTTTGTCTTAGCCACGTTTTCGTCAATCGGATAGTGGGAGCCGTCGAACATTACGGACGAAAAACCGGCTTCGATGCACTTGTAGCAGTGGTCATAGCTGCCGTGGTCCAGGTGAAGGGCAACGGGAACCGTGATATTCTGGTCTTTAATCAAACCGTTTACCATACCCACTACCACATCATAACCGCCCATGTACTTGCCGGCACCTTCGGAAACCCCAAGGATAACGGGGGAATTGTTCTCCTGCGCCGTCAACAGAATGGCTTTTGTCCACTCAAGGTTGTTGATGTTAAACTGCCCGACTGCATAATGGCCGGCTTTTGCTTTTTGAAGCATTTCTGTTGCTGATACTAACATTTTTTATCTACCTCCATATCATTAAAATAACTACATATTTATGGAATTTATTATAACCCATTCCCGGCAAAAAAGAAATAGTTTCTTGAAAATCTTGTCCGATTTGGGTAACGCGTCGGGCTGTCTACTCCGGTACCCTGATTGTCACCGCCTGTTTCATATTTTCAATATGCACATTTCTGTGGCTTCCCCCGAACTCCCCGTCCGTGGTCCACGGAATCCCTTCTTCCGACTCAAACGTAATCTCCCTTGTCTTAAAACAGTACATATAATCCGTATTGATATTCCGGTTAATCAGCGCAGCGAGAATGGTATTGATTTCCAACGGATTGGAAGGTTTTTTGATTAACGTCACTTCAAATTCCCCGTCGTCCAGTTCCACATATTTGCCGGTAATACGCTTGAAGCCGCCCACGGATAAGGAATTTGTTACCATCCCGAAAATAAAGTCGCCTTCTATGGTTTTCTCCTGTGTTTCCATGGGTATCCGTATTTCCAATGGCATTTTTACCTGCGCTCCCGCCTGCTGCCCATCGGTTCCCGGATTGGAAGATTCCAAATAACGCACTTTCAGGGCATAGGATTTGATGGAAGAAATCCGTTTTACGCCTTCCAGCAGGTATGCCATATGCCCGAGCACGTTTTTAATCTGCTGGCTGGTTTCGTAAGAAACGTCCGTAAAAAGCCCGAAAGCGGCAATATAGACAAAGCATGCTTCGTTAAAGGTCCCGATGTCACAGGGATAATCCCTGCCCGACACAATAACCTCCGCAGCCTTACACATATCCTTAGGCAGCCCCAGACTCATGGCAAAATCGTTCGTGCTGCCCGCGGGAATGTAGCCGATGGGAATCCGTTTGGAACTTTTTATCATACCGTTTACCGTCTCGTCCAGCGTACCGTCCCCGCCGCTGCATACCAAAAGGTCATAGCGCTTCTTCTTATTCCTGACTGCCCAGGCCGCGTCTCCCTCCTTTTGGGTGGGATACACCGTAATCTCACAGCCTGCTTTTGCAAAGATGTCTATAATATCACATAACCTGCTCTGTATTTTAGCCTTCCCCGCACGGGGATTATATACAAAAAGTATTTTTTTTGCCTCCATACCGGCACCTCCGTTCCATTCTCCCTATAAACATCCGTCCCACTATTCCCCTGCACGGGGCTGTGCAATCGAGCAGGGGAAAGCCTTTCCCCTGCTCGCGCGCCGGGCACCCGCCAGCTTTGCCGGCTTCTTCCTTTGGGGGCCCGTGTATAATCGGGTAGGGAAGACCCCTTCCCTACCCGCCGCGCGACCCGTGCGCCGCTTTAGCGGCATCTTCCTTTGCACGGGGCTGTGCAATCGAGCAGGGGAAACCTTTCCCCTGCTCGCGCGCCGAGCACCCGCCAGCTTTGCTGGCTTCTTCCTTTGGGGGCCCGTGTGCATAAAACAGGAGCACCGAAACGATGCTCCTTATCCCTCCCTTATTTATCCAGGCGCCATCCGCGCTTTTAACTCACTTTTCCTTTGATCAGGTATGCCTCGATGTCTTCCACCGCCTGCTGTTCGTCCGTGCCGTCCGCAATGACCGTCACTTTCTCCCCGCTGTCCAGTCCAAGGCTCATCATGCCCATGATACTTTTGGCGTTAACCTTTTTGCCTGCTGATTCGATGTACACCGTACAGTCATGCCGGCTCGCCACCTGTACCAAAACTGCTACCGGTCTCGCTTCCAGTCCCGACGGCAATTGGATCTCCATAACTTTTTCGACCATAATATCTCCTCCTTTACTTCCTAAGCCTGTCAGCAATTTCACTTAACTTTCTCAGTCTGTGATTCATCCCCGATTTTCCAACCGTGGGTGTTAGGATCTGTCCCAATTCCTTCAATGTTGCATCCGGATATTCCAATCTCAATTCTGCTGTCTCCCTTAAGCTGTCCGGTAGATTCTGAAATCCATAATGTTCCCTAATCAGGAGGATATCCTCGATTTGTCTGGATGATGCATTAACCGTTTTGGTAATATTCGCCGTTTCACAGTTCACTTTCCGGTTAATGGAATTGCGCATCTCTTTCACAATCCGGTAATTCTCAAAATTCATTAAGGATACGTGCGCTTCCATAATATTCAGCAAATCCACGATTCCCGTGCCTTCTTTCAAATAAACCACATAATACTTCTTCCTGCTGACGATCTTGGCTTCAACCTGAAATCCCTGTATGAGTTCCCTTAGCTGTTTGGCGCCCTCCTCGCAGGCACATACAAATTCCATATGGTAACTCTTTTCCGGGTCACTCATGGAACCGATACATAAAAAGGCTCCCCTTAAAAACGCCCTTTTGCAGCAGGCATTTTTTATGATGAGGGGATTGGGTCCCGTCCGCGCCGCCATCTTCATGCCGTCTTCATCCTGAAACTTAACTGCCTGAAGTATCCTGCGGACCTCCTCCCGTCCTTTTACGAGGGTTATATATGTATGTCCTTTTCCTTCCTCCAAAGAGATTTGCGAAACACCAGTATTTATATTAAATGTTTTTTCCAATAATGTAAAGCATTTTCTTATAACTGCTTCATTTTCCGTCTGCAGGCACAGGACAGGCGTCCCCTGCCCGTCTGCTTCCAGCCTGCCGAGAAAACACAAAAGCGCCGCGAGTTCTGCCAACTGGCAATGTCTGGAGCTGCTGGTCTGTTTGGAAAGTTCTTCTTTTACTTCGCTTGAAAATGACATGATTCTCCCCGTTTCCGCACTGTCTTCCCCCTACACGCCGGGATAACTGCCAAAGGACGGCTTATACCCCCTGCTTTTCGTCCCTGTGGAATATCTTCAGCCCATAGTTTCCCTGATTCTTCATCCGCTTATACAGTCCGTTGGCAAGCGTAACGCTCCGGTGTTTGCCTCCCGTACATCCTATGCCGATGACAAGCTGGTATTTCCCTTCCTTCACATAATTTGGAATCAGAAACTTCACCATATCTTCCAGTTTGTCCAAAAATTCCCCCGCTTCCGGAAAGCCCATCACATATTCCTGCACTTCGGCATCATTCCCGGTCTTGTGTTTTAACTCGTCAATGTAATACGGATTGGGCAGGAAACGCACGTCAAACACCAAATCGGCATCCGCCGGAATCCCGTTTTTAAACCCAAAAGAAAGAATCGTCACCATGAGGCTGTTGTACTCCTCATTCATGACGAATATCCGGTCAATTTCCTCCTTAAGCTCCCTTATCAACAGATTGGACGTATCGATAACGTAATCCGATTCCCCTTTCATTGTCTTTAAGATTTCCCGCTCCCGCCGGATGCCGTCCTCAACCCTGCCTCCCATGGATAAAGGATGCATCCGCCTGCTTTCCTTATACCGTTTCAAAAGCACCTGAGAAGAAGCATCCATAAAGAGTATTTCAAATAAGTAGCCGCTCTTTTTCAGGTTTTCCAGCGTTTTGCGCGCTTCTTCAAAAAGCTGTCCCGAACGCACGTCCAACCCGAGCGCCACTTTATTAATCTCGGAAGTCGGCATGGCAATCAGTTCCACGAATTTCTCAAGCAAAGGAACCGGAAGATTATCCACACAGTAAAAACCCGCATCCTCCAGCATTTTCAGCGCCGACCGTTTTCCGCCTCCGCTCATTCCGGTTACAACCACGAATCTCATAGCTTCCTCTCGTCCTCCGTATCCTTGTCTCTTTCCCTTCCGTTAAAAGTCGCCCAAAAAAATAACTTCCCGCTCCAGCCGCACACCGAATTTCTCCTTGACGCGCTGCTGCACCTCCTCAATGACTTCCCGGATATCCGCCGCAGTCGCCCTTCCGGTATTTACCACAAACCCGCAATGTTTATCCGCCACGCGCGCTCCGCCGATGCAAAACCCCCTAAGTCCGGCATCCATAATCAGTTTTCCCGCAAAATACCCTTCCGGACGTTTAAACGTACTGCCTGCGCTCGGATATTCCAACGGTTGTTTTTCCCTCCGTTTGGCGGACAGTTCCTCCATTTTCGCGCCGATTTCCTCCCGGTTCCCTTCTTCAAGTTTCAATACCGCTTCCGTCACGATAAACGGCCGGTCCTTAATGACACTGGTCCGGTAGCCGAATTCCATGGTGTCATTATCCAGTACCAGGATTTCCCCCTCCCGGTTCATGACTTCTACGGATTCCACCACCTGTTTCATCTCCCCGCCGTATGCCCCCGCGTTCATGACAATGCCGCCGCCCATGGTTCCGGGAATACCGGAAGCAAATTCCAATCCCGACAGGCTGTGGTTTCTTGCCGCCGATGCCGCTTCCGAAAGAAGGGTTCCGGCAGGCACCGTCATGCGGGTACCCGCCACGGAAACCTGCCCCATACTGCTGTCCAGTTTCACGATGATTCCATTGTAACCTTTATCCCCTACCAAAAGGTTACTCCCGTTTCCAAGGATAAAATAATCCTGTCCGGTAATCTGTAAATAAGGCACAAGTTTCAAAAGCTGCCCCTTGTCCTTTATTTTAATCAGGCATTTGGCGTTCCCCCCCACCCGGAATGTCGTATGCCTGCTCATCGGTTCCTGGAACAAAATATCCTCCTGCGGTACAATTTCTCTTATATAATCAAAAATAGATGAATTCACCTTAGACCCCTGCCTGTTTTTTATTATGTTATGTCAATTCCCGCCAACTTATTCCAGAACCAGTTTGGCAGCGCCGTAAATACCGGCGTCATTTCCAAGGGTCGCCAGCGCAAACTTTGCATTTTTACAGCCTTTGAACACGGTCCTGTCAAAAGAAGGACGGATATAGTCGAACAATACCTCTCCTGCCCTTGACACGCCGCCGCCGATGACAAACACTTCCGGGTTCACAACGCCCGCAATGACCGCAAGCCCTTTCCCCAAATACTCCCCGAACTGTTCCGCAATCTTCACGGCAAGGGCATCCCCTTCCTTTACCGCATCAAATACGGCTTTGGCGGAAATCTTGTCAAGCGGTCTCTGACGCAGCACGCTCGGCTCCTCCGATGCCTGCAATGCCCGCTTTGCCAGCCTCACCACACCCGTGGCGGACGCATATTCCTCCAGGCATCCCGTATTGCCGCAGCCGCAGGCTTCCGTCTCCCCGTCTTCCACATGAATATGCCCGATTTCACCGCCTGCCCCGCGGGACCCGGTCAGAATCCCCCCGTTTACGATGATGCCGCCGCCCACACCGGTTCCCAGCGTCACCGCCACCAAATCCTTACATCCCTTGCCGCCGCCTTTCCACATTTCACCGAGCGCCGCCACGTTGGCATCATTTCCGGCCTTCACGGTCATACCAAGCAGATCGGAAAGGGTGTCGCTGATGCTGAAAGTCCCCCAGCCAAGGTTTACGGCGCCGTATACGGTTCCTGCCGCATCAATGGGACCGGGCGCACCCAGTCCTACGCCTTCCACATCCTTTCCTTCCAGGTTTTTCTCTGCCATCTTTGCCTTGATGCTCCCTGCCACATCCGGCAGGATGTTCTCCCCGTTCTTCTCCGTTCTCGTGGGAATCTCCCATTTGTCCAGCAGGTTGCCTTCCGCATCGAACAGCCCCATCTTTACCGTGGTTCCTCCCACGTCTACGCCAAATACATACTTACCCATGTTACGCTCCTCCCTTTCCGTCTTTTCCTTTTCCAAATCCGTTTTAATCCTCGTCTTCTTCTTCCCTCCGCCTTGCCAAAGAATTCTGTACACGGGTATACAATTCCTGCGCCGCATTGTATCCCATCTTTTTCTGGCGGTGGTTAATCGCTGCCGATTCACAGATTACGGCAAGGTTACGTCCCGGGCGGATTGGGATATTATGACATACTACCTTATTCCCCAAATATTCCGTATATTCCTCCTCCAGTCCCAGTCTGTCGTATTCCTTGTCCTTATCCCAGTCTTCCAAACGGATGACCAAATCTATGTTTTGGGTATCCCTTACACTGGATACACCGAACAGCGTCTTCACGTCCACGATACCGATACCGCGCAGCTCAATAAAATGTTTCGTAATGTCCGGTGCGCTTCCTACCAGCGTCTCGTCGCTGACCTTGCGGATTTCCACTACGTCGTCCGTCACAAGACGGTGCCCCCTCTTAATCAGTTCCAGCGCCGCCTCGGATTTACCGATGCCGCTTTCGCCGGTAATCAACACACCCTCGCCGAATACATCCACCAAAACGCCGTGAACGGAAATGCACGGCGCCAGTTTTACGTTCAGCCAGCGGATAATTTCCGCCATGAATGCGGAAGTCGCCTTTTTCGTCATCAATATGGGCACTTTATGCTCCACTGCCGTTTGCAGGAACAAAGGGTCCGGCTGCAATTCCCTGCAGAACACAATGGCCGGAATTTCCCTGGATAACAGTTTTGTGTAAATCTCCTTTTTCCGTTCCTCCTCCATTCCTTCCATATAAGTATATTCCACGAATCCGATGACCTGAAGGCGGGTCGCTTCAAAATGTTCAAAATAACCCGCAATCTGCAAAGCCGGACGGTTAATATCCGGCTGTGTAATCTTCACTTTGGAAATATCCAGTTCCGGTGTCAGATTTTCCAGCTTCATCTTCTCAATGATGTTTTTTAAACTTACATATGCCATAACCTTCTCCTTTTGTCCCTCATTTTTAGTTGTATTCCGACTTTATTCCATGCAATTGCATTCCTTCAAAATTACACTGAAACAATTTTAACATAGACAGGACATAATATCAATTCATCCTGCAATTTCTTTCCGTGTACAGGAAAAAAAGGATGCAGAATCCACAATTATTAGGTATAATGGAAGTAGAAAAAGAATCCACCACAGGGGGTGTTCGTATGAAATACAAAATATTATTAACGGGAAGTAAAAAAACCATTATCGATGACCTGTTCACAAAATCCGGCAGCCTGTTCGAGTATCAAAGTACTTCTTCACGCTTTGAGGATATCGTAAGCCACTTAAACTCTTTCCGGCCCAATGCGTTCCTGTACTGTCTGAACCACGAAGCGCCGGAAAGTTTCCTCCGTATGCCAGAGTTAAAGAAACATCCTGCCGCTGCAAACACCGCATTTTTCGCCGTTGGTACCCGGGGGGAATGCGATACCTATACACGGACGGCGCCCGATGTCGTTAATATGGTAATGGAAACCCCCATCACCATAAGCGCCATGGAAGAAAAAATGAAGACTTATTTCTTAAGTCTTATCAAACCTGCATTCGTAGCCCCGCCCCTTCAAATGAACGCGGCGGCAGGCAGTGCGGTTTCCAATACCAATACGCCGCCCGTAAGCGGCAATGCTGCCCCGGTTCCCGGCGCGGTATCCAATCCCAATCCGGCTCCTGCGGCGCCGGCAGCCAATACACCGGTACCGCCTGCCAATACCGCGAAAGAGCCGGTACCGTCCAAAACGGCCGGAGCCGCACAGCCGCAACAGGCCGCAACACCTGCCGCCCCGGCACAGCCCCCGAAACAGCAAAAAGCCCCTGCCGTTCCCGAAGATCCCAACGATGCGCTTTTGCAGGCATTAACGGAACATGTGGGCGAAGCGGCAAAAGTTATTGAAGCCGTGGAAAACCTTCCCCTTTTGGATGAAGACGGGATTGACGATTCGGACGACGGTACGTCACGCCGCAAACATATCCTTGTGGTAGACGATGATTCCCGTATGCTCAAGATCATTAAACGCCACCTCGCGGACAAATACGACGTCGCTACCGCCTTAAACGGAAGGCTGGCGCTGAAATTCCTCGAAACGAAAAAAACGGACCTGATCCTGCTGGATTACGAAATGCCGTTGGAGAACGGACCTTCCATTCTGAAAAAATTAAAGGAAAACCCGTACACCCACGACATACCGGTCATCTTCCTGACGGGGATATCCGACCGCCAGCGGATCGAAAAAGCGCTGGTACTGAAACCTCAGGGTTATCTTTTGAAACCCATCGACCATATCAAACTGCTGTCCACCATCAGCAAATTAATCGGTTAAACCGGAAGGGAGAAGAATCATGCAGGATGAATGGAATATCACGGATTTAATTGATGCGGACATCTTACAGCAGTTACAGAATTCTTTCTCCAAACTGACCGGTATCGCCGCCCTTACCACGGATGCCAATGGCGTTGCCGTTACGGAAGGCACGAATTTCTCGGAATTCTGTATGAAATATACCCGCAAGTCCACCCTCGGCTGCCTGCGGTGCGAACAATGTGACAAATACGGTGCGGAAACTGCCTTGAAAAAAGGCGCCGCCACCATTTACTACTGCCATGCGGGACTGACGGATCTTGCAGCCCCGATTATGGCAGGCGATAAAATGATTGGTTGTTTCATCGGCGGCCAGGTATTGACCGAGCCGCCCAATATGGCGAGAATCATGGAAACGGCAAGGGAAATCAACGTAGATCCCATGACCTACTGGAACGCAGCCACAAATATACGGATTATGCCAAAGGAATCGCTGCAGACCACCGCCGATTTCCTCTACACCATCGCCAACGTCCTTTCCAACATTGCCCACCACAAACTGCTGGTAAACCAGGCGAACTTAGAAGCGGAAAAGGCGGCGCGCATGAAATCGGATTTTCTCGCGAATATGAGCCACGAAATCCGCACCCCCATGAACGCGGTCATCGGTATGGCGGAAATGGCGCTGCGGGAAGACCTTCCCCCTGCAGCAAGGGAACACGTAAACCAAATTAAATCTTCCGGGAAGACATTGCTTACCATTATTAATGACATTTTGGACTTTTCCAAAATTGAGTCCGGGAAATTGGACATCGTTTCCAGCGAATATGAAATGTTTTCCATTATTAACGATATTACCAATATTATTATGACGCGGATTGACAGCAAGGATGTGGAATTCGTTTTGGACATCGCCACCGATATCCCAAGCAAACTGCATGGCGACCTGATCCGCATCAAACAGCTCATCATTAACATTGCCAACAATGCCGTGAAGTTTACCGAACACGGACAGGTTCTCCTGAAAGTGGATTTCATCCGGAAACACAACCACCAAATCGACCTGCTCGTTTCGGTTACGGATACCGGCATCGGCATTAAAAAAGAGGATTTCGGCAACCTGTTCCAGTCTTTCCAGCAATTGGACAGCAAAAGGAACCGGAACGTGGAAGGAACCGGGCTGGGTCTTGCCATTTCCAAACAGCTCCTTACCCTCATGCACGGAAATATATGGGCGGAGAGCGAATACGGGAAGGGAAGCCGTTTCTCTTTCATCGTCCCGCAGCGGGTGGATAACATGAACCCAAGCGTTGACGTGAAAGCCCTGAAACCCTTTACCGCCTTCGTATACGTATCCAACCCCTACGTGAAAAAACAGTTGGAGACCGACATCAAACGATTCGGCGGAAAATACCATTCGCTGTCCTCTCCTAAGGATTTACCGGATTTGCAGCCGGATGACAATACTTTCTTCTTTATTGAACATTGTGTATTCACGGAACAGATGGCGGGATACATACAGGGACACCCCGAAATAACGGGAGTGCTGATGCTGGATTTCCGTTCTTCCTACACCAGCGACATCGATAACCTTTTGGTCATCAAGAAACCCCTGTATACCCTGAATATCGCATCCATACTGAACCACGAGGACATCCATATGTATCTCGCCCATCCTTCGGATGATGATTTTGAATTTATCGCGCCGGATGCGGAAATCCTGATTGTGGATGACAATACGGTGAACCTGACGGTCACGGAAGGACTTTTGGAACCCATGCAGATGCACATCGATACCGCCTTAAGCGGAAAGATTGCACTGGATAAAATTGCGGAGAAACACTATGACCTTATTTTCATGGATCATATGATGCCGGAACTGGACGGTGTGGAAACCACCCATATCATCCGCCGTTTCCATGAGGATTACGACGACGTTCCCATCATCGCCCTGACCGCCAACGCGGTATCCGGCACGCGTGCCATGTTTTTAAGGGAAGGGCTGGACGACTTTGTTCCGAAACCCATTGAACTGCGTTTCCTCATATCCACGTTAAAGCATTGGCTGCCCAAGGAAAAAATACTGAAAGTCAGCCAGCACGCAAAAGCACAGACAAAACCGGAGCCGAAACCGGCCCTTAAGATAGAAGGTTTGGACGTGGACGCGGCCTTAAAACTTCTTGGAAGCGAAAAGCTGTACTGGTCGGTATTAAAAGACTATTACCACCTGATCAGCAAAAAAGTACAGCTCATCGGCACCCTTGAGCAAAACGAAGACTGGCGCGGTTACACCATAGAAGTCCATGCACTGAAAAGCGCTTCCCGCCAAATAGGAGCCACCACCCTGTCCAACATGGCGGCTGCCTTGGAACAGGCAGGAAATGCGGAAGATGCCGTCATGATCCACGAACAGACACCGGGGCTTTTGGAGAAATATTCCGAATACAGCCGGATTTTGGCACAGTATTTTCCCGACGAAGTTTCCAATGACGAGGGAAAACAGGAAGCCGGCGGCAGCGTATTACAGGATTTGTTCCAAAAACTGCGGGAAGCCCTCGACAATCTGGATATGGACGAAATGGAAGCCGTTTTGCAGGAAATGGACCAATACCGGTATGTAGACTGGCAGCATGATTTGTTTGAGAAACTCCGTACCGCCATCGACGATATCGATGTCGATGCCTGTGAAAGCATTATGCAGGAGTGGGAAGGACATCATTAGTCCGTTTTTTCTGCCGGAGTAAGGATTGACAGAATGATAACTAATATGTTATCATTCTGTCAGGAGGGGAAATTGAGGTATGTTTGATCTTATATTTTATAAAGATAAAAACGGCAATTCAAAAATAATAGATTATCTTGATGAATTACAAAAAAAAGCAAAAACAGACAAAAATGCAAGAATTAACCGCGAAAAAATTCTTACTTACATGACCGCGTTAATGAAATACGGCACAAGAATCGGAACCCCCGTTGTAAAACATGTCGATGGTAATTTGTGGGAGCTAAGACCATTATCCAATCGAATATTTTTCTTTTATTGGAAAGATAATAAATTTATATTAGTCCACCATTATTTTAAAAAGTCCCAAAAAACACCTAAAAAAGAAATTGAACAGGCACGGAAAAACATAAAAGATTTTTTGGAAAGGAATGATATGTTATGAAGGAAATCAATACTTTTTCTGATTATCTCTCTGATACAACCAGAGTTTCCACCACCGAACGGGAAAAAATCAACTTCGAGGTAGAACTCATCGGAAAAATGATTGAAGCAAGGGAAAAAAAGGGACTTTCCCAAAGGGATTTAGCAAAATTAAGCGGAGTAAAACAACCTGCCATTGCAAGAATGGAAAACCTGAAGGCAACTCCGCAAATTGATACTTTATTAAAGATTCTTGCACCATTAGGATATACATTATCCATTACCCCAATCAAAGACACCGCCGCAAGCAACGGACAATAACCTTGAAACGCCCCAAGGGGCATCAATCTTCCAGCGCTGCAGAGCGCAACACATCTGCGATGTGTGGGTGCTGACCCTCGCGGCAGTCGCCAAATATCCGCACAAGTGCGGCTACTTGGCTCGTTGCTCACGGGAATAAAAGCTAATTCCCATGGAAAAAATCATAAATCCCCCTGGCAATATGCGCCGGTATCTCCGGCACTTCCGACAGCCGTTCCACATCCGCCTCCTTGATCTCGTCAATGGACTTAAAGTGCCGCATCAGCGCTTTCCTTCTGGAAGGCCCCACGCCGGGAATGTCGTCCAGCACCGATTTTACCTGCGTCTTGCCCCTAAGGGAACGGTGGTACTCAATGGCGAAACGGTGGGCTTCATCCTGTACCCTCGTCACCAGCTTAAACCCTTCCGAATGACGGTCAATGGGGATTTCCTCATTGTGGAAATACAATCCCCTGGTATGGTGGTTATCGTCTTTTACCATGCCGCAGACCGGAATGTCGATATGCAGCTCCTCCAGCACTTCCAGCGCAATATTAACCTGTCCCTTACCGCCGTCCATCAGGATTAAATCGGGAAATTTCGTAAAACTGCCGAATTCCTGGTCGATTTCTTTTCTGTCCAGTTCCTTCTGTTCCTCCATGCCATGCAGGAAACGTCTGGTGAGGACTTCCCTCATGCAGGCATAATCATCCGGTCCCGATACGGTCTTTATCTTGAATTTGCGGTAATCGCTGCGCTTCGGTTTCCCTTTTTCAAACACGACCATGGAACCCACATTGGCAAAACCGCTGATATTGGAGATATCATACGCCTCCATACGCGCAATGCCTTCCAAACCGATCAAAGACGCGATTTCCTTCACCGCACCTATGGTACGCCCTTCCTCACGTTTCATCTTTTCCTTATCCTGGCTTAAGACCAGCGCTGCGTTTTTTGCCGCCAGCTCCACAAGTTTTTCCTTTGTCCCCTTCCTTGGCACACGGATATAAACACGGCTTCCCTTCCTCGCACCAAGCCAGCGCTCCAGTACGTCAATGTCCTCAATTTCCTCCTGCAGCATCAGTTCTTTCGGGATAAAAGGCGTTCCCGCATAAAACTGCTTCACAAAATCCAGCAGAATTTGTGCCCTCGCACTTCCCGACACATGTGTCATATAGAAATGCTCCCTGCCGATTAGTTTCCCGTTCCTGATAAAAAACACCTGCACCACCGCATCGTTTTCATCCGCCGCCAGCGCGATAATATCCTTATCTTCCCCGTCGCTGTCTGTAATTTTCTGCTTTTGCGCCACCTGTTTCACGCTGTTGTACAAATCCCGGTAGCGGATGGCTTCCTCAAATTCCATCTTTTCCGAGGCGTCCTGCATTTTCCGCTCCAAATCCCTTAAAATAGGCTGGTAATTGCCGTTCAGGAAATCCAACGCCTGATCCACCTGCTCCCTGTACTGCTCTTTGGAAATATATCCCTGGCATGGCGCCATGCACTGCTTGATATGATGGTTCAGACAGGGCCTTTCCTTTCCGGTATCTTTCGGCAGGGAGCGGTTGCAGGTACGCAGCATATACAGTTTATTGATTAACTCTATGGTATCCTTTACCGCCGCCGCACTGGTATAGGGACCGAAATACCGGGACTTATCCTTTTTCATTTCCCGCGAAAACAACACCCTCGGATATGGCTCTCCTACCGTTACCTTTATGTACGGGTATGTTTTGTCATCCTTTAACATCGTGTTATAACGGGGGCTGTATTCTTTGATCAGGTTGTTTTCCAGTACAAGGGCTTCCAATTCGGAATCCGTAATGATATATTCAAACCGCGCAATCTGCGTCACCATCTTGTCTATTTGGGGACCCCGCCCGATATTCTTACGGAAATAAGAACGGACACGGCTGTGGAGGTTAATCGCTTTTCCCACATAAATAATCGAATCGCTGCCGTCATGCATAATGTATACACCCGGTTTGGCAGGCAGCTTTTTTAATTCCTCGTCAAAATCAAACGACATTTCCCTTCGCACCTTTCCTTTCTTACCAGATACCAAAGCAACGGCTTCCGTACCGGGCTGTGATTCCCTTCGGACGCCGTGTGCACAAAGGAGGTTCCCATTTCACATAAGAACCTCCTCTCCGCTATTCCTGTTCGTCTATTTTCTTTTGCAGCGTTTCTTCAAAATTTCCGGATGCGTTGGAAAACCTTCCCACCGGGTACCGGTTTCCCGGCTGTCC
>CANTGP010000018.1 GCA_947653315.1 uncultured Lachnospiraceae bacterium | reverse complement strand
CCATTCTACAAATTCTCCCATACCCCAATCACCATTACGGTCATGTCATCGCGGATTTTCCCCTTGCTTTGGCACAAACTGAAATTCAGGATATGGTTAGCGATTTCGGAAGGATTTTTCAGGCTGATCCTGCCCAGCATTTCCGGCATCATTTCCTCGCCGACCCCTTGGGACAGCGCGTCCAGTACGCCGTCCGATACCATAATGATATAATCGCCGTCCACCAGCCTGCGCCTTGTGACTTCCATGTCCGTTTCATAGAACACGCCTAACGGAAGGTTCCTTGCCGATATCTGCTCAATCAGATTTTCACGCTTAATATAGGAAGGTGCCGAGCCCACTTTGATGAACTCACAGACACCGGTATATAAATCCGCCTGACAGATGTCCAGCGTGGACATGTTTTTGGATTCCCCGCCCGCAATCAGCGAACCGTTAATCATCTGTACCGCCGTCTCTTTGGAAAATCCCACTTCCAAAAACTTTTCGATAAAATCTATGACAAATTCACTGTCCCTGCACGCCTTTTCCCCGGAACCCATACCGTCGGACAAAACTGCCGCAAGCCCGCCTTCCTTTACTTCCAAAAAGGAATAGTTATCGCCGGATACGCTCTCCGTTTCTTTCACCGCTTTCGCTACGCCGGTCAGCACATGGAACTTCGGCTCCTCCACGTACTGGTAACTGCACCAGTCTTTGCCGACAAAAATAGGGCTTGTCCTTACGGGCATAAGACGCAGGTTCAAAAATACCGAAAGCAGATTCCCCACTTCCTCCACTTCCGGATTGGCGCTTTTGACGGCGCGCATGACAATGTTAATTTCCTTATGCCCATCCTCTTTTTCCAAAAGGCAGATATGTTTTAACAAAATGCCCGCTTCCTTCATGGCGTGGGAAAGCTGTTTCACTTTCCGTTCCCCCATATAGATACTGCGGTAGGATTCTTCCGCCACCTGTGTCATAATCTGCGCCATTTCATTCAGGTGTTCCGCCATTAAATCGCGGTTTTCCAACAGTCTCCTTTTCCACAGGTATTCCTGTCTGTCCTCCGCCATGACTTCCGCTTTCTCCTGCTGCTGTATACCGCTGAACGTATTCGCCAAATCCCGGAAGGAATCCGCGTACATCAGCAGTTTCTTTTTCCCGTATTCCGGCAGTATGCTGCTAAAGGATGTTTCTCCGTTTATAAGCTGTTTTTTCATACTTAAACCCCCATCCGCCACTGTTTCTGCAAAGGAATATTATACATGACGGGACATGCCGTATTTGTCAAAACCGCTACGGAAAAATGCTTTTTCGTGCGACAAAAAATGCAGATAACCGTATTCCCGTTATCTGCATCCTAATCCTCATCCTTAAAAATAATTTCCCCTTCATGCACCAGCCCCAGCTTATCCTTCGCCACTTCCTCTATGTACTGCTTGGTCTGGGTGTATTTCTCATACTCCTTGATTTCTTCCGTGCGCTGCTCCTCTTTCTTGATTTCCTCCATAAGCTGCGCTTCCCTTGCCTGGTATCCTGCCAACTTCTGTCTCAGTTCGATGCTTTTCACCATGACGACCACAAACATCATTACAATGACTGCCGCCACCAAGAGCATGCCGAACCGGTTCTGCCGTTTCCTGCGGTACGCTGCCCTTTTCCCCATAACGCCTCCTTTCCGGTATGGGAATCCATGTCCCTCATGCGCGCGTTACGCCATGTCCATCCCTTCCATACAATTCGAATCCTGTCACCGCCGCTATGCATTCAGTGCTTATGTAATATTATTTTAAGCGTTCTGGCAAATCCAGTCAACTTCTTTTTTACGTATTTGGACAGCCTTCGGTTCTTCCTGCCGAGAAACCGGAAAAATACAGCCGCTTTTTTCAGCAGCCATCCCAGCGGCGCAAACAGGATTCCCGCTATTTTACGCAGCAAATGTATTTCCTTCCGTATTATGGTGGAAATAACCTTCACAAAACGGTCCCCTATGATTTTTTTGTAAACCAGCATTCCCACCGCGGCGCCAAACACGGCAAACCATCTCAGCACACCGTTATTTTCCCTGTAAAGCATGTAAAACACGGCAAACGCGCACGCCACCCAAAAAAACAGGTCTTCCAGCGAAAGAAAGAACAGACTGTGCGGTATAATCCTGCGTCCGATGAGAATAAAATCATAGACAAACGTAATGACAATTCCCATAAACACGGAGCCGCCCAGAAAATACACTTCATTCATGATATCCTGACTCATTCCGCACCTACTTAAACAGTTTTGACAACAGGGATTCCCCTTTCCCGCCATATCCCGATACTTCCGAATAAGTGAAACTGTCCATCTTCCCGTCGATGTCCACTTCACCCTTATCCAGCGTCAGGCGGCTTACGTGCAGATCTTCCCCTTTGATCATAAGCATTCCCTGGTCCGTTTCGAGAATGACTTCTTTTACGTCAAAAGACAGGACATCGCATACCCCGCTGATGGTACATGTCCTTCTGTTCGTAAGCATCAGTTTATGGGTGCGCTGTTTTACTGCATTTAAGTCTTCCATGAAAAACCCCCTCGCATAATCTCTTATAGATTATATGAGGGGGATATTTTAAATATACCGGAACAATTCTTTCGCTTCGTCTTTTTTCACCGTTTCCTGTATGTCCAACACTTCTACCTTCACATCTTTATTTCCAAACTGTATCGTGATGATATCGCCTTGCTTAACATTCGCAGATGCTTTGGCAGGCTTGTCGTTTACAAGCACACGCCCGGCATCACATGCCTCGTTTGCAACGGTACGCCTTTTAATCAGGCGTGAAACTTTCAAATATTTATCTAATCTCATGATATCCGCGGCTTATGCGTTTACCAGGTCTTTTAAAGCCTTGCCTGCCTTGAATTTGGGAGCCTTGGAAGCCGCAATTTTCATTACTTCGCCGCTCTGGGGATTCCTGCCTTCCCTTGCCGCCCTCTTGGATACTTCAAAAGTACCGAAACCAACCAACTGTACTTTACCGTCCTTCTTTAATTCTTCCGCAACAACATCCGTAAAAGCCTTTAATGCCTTCTCTGTGTCTTTTTTAGATAATCCAGCCTGATCAGCCATAGCTGCAATTAATTCTGTTTTGTTCATCTTGAACTCCTCCTGTTAAATTGAGTTTGCATTCTCTTATTTAGAAGTCTCTTTTGAAACGTCTATACATATTTATAGACGGTTTCCATAGGTTTGTCAAGCAAAATCTGCCTTTTTTGCCCGATATTTCAAGGTTTTTTTGACGGTTCGTACCGGTCAATCAGATTTTCCACCCGGTCCGTCAACACCTGTTCCTGTGAAATACGGTACCGCCTTGCGATATCGGAAAGACTTACCAGCATGTCCCCCAAAATTTCCCCCAGCCCTTCATCCTCCGAAACCGGCGCCAGACAGGACAGTCGGCGCACGGACTCCTCCAAATCGGCAACGCAGCTTTTATAATCTTTTCCAGCCCCGTATAATTTGTCCGCTTTTTTTAAGACCTTCGACGCCCTCGTAAGCGCCGGAAGTTCTTTCGGAATTTCCCGCAGTGGGGATTCTATCCACGCCTTGCCTTCTTTTTCCCGCCTCTTAATCTCATCCCAATTCCCGTCTGACGCTTCCGTACCTTCCGTCCGCGCATCCGCGAACACGCGGGGATGGCGCCGGACCATCTTGGCGCTGACTTCCTCTACCACGTCCCCGAACGTAAAAAGCCCTTCCTCCTTGGCAATTTGGGCGTGCATCACTACCTGAAGAAGAATATCACCCAGTTCTTCCCGCATGTTTTCCGCGTTTCCCGTAGTGTCATAAATGCGGATGGAGGAAACCAGCTCCGCAGCTTCCTCCATCATACAGGGCTTTAAGCTCTTGTGCGTCTGCCTCCTGTCCCAAGGGCAGCCGTTCTCACTTCTTAAAGTCTCCACAATATCCAAAAAATCTTCCAAAGTATATCGTTTTTCCCGATTCATTCCTTTTCCCTAATCGTTCTTGTTCGGCGTATTGCCGCTGGTGGTATTCGTCTTCTGATCCGCGCTGCCGTTGCCGCTTACCGTACTGCTGTTTCCGCTTACCGTCACGACATTCTGTTTTTCCAAATCGGAGAACGAATAAGTTACGTCCTTTTCTTCCTCGTCAATCTGTACCGTATAGCTCTTGGTCACATAGCCCGTCCTGCGCAGGCTGACGGTATGCATTCCCGCTTCTTTCTTGAAGCTCACAGGAGCCAGTCCCTTGTATACGCCGTCCCAATATACTTCCACATCGGCAGGCGACTGGATGTAAATCTTAAAGGAACTTAAATCCGAGGCGGAAATGGAGGAATTGCCGCTTACGCTGCTGTCCGTCACATTAACCGTATCCGACCCGGCAGGCGCGTTCTCCTCTGCCTTGTCCAAAGTAATACTGATGCTTGCCATTTCCTCGCCGACCCTTATGTACTGGGTAACGGTTTCATACCCGTCTTCCCTTACCATCAACTGGTGGACGCCGTACTCCACTTCCACGGGACCGCTGGTATCCACCTGCTCCCCGTCAATCAGGACATCCGCGCTGCTCGGACTGATGGCAAATACCAGTTTCCCCACCTTAGGCGCTTCCGGCTCGATACCGCTGACATCCAGCGTATATTCCTGGTTCCGGTACACCGTCACCTGCTTCACTTCGTCGATGCCTGCCGCCGTCAGGCGCACCTGATAGCTTCCTTCCGGCACCACAAGCAGCATGTCTTCGGAAATCTGCTGGATGACTTCCTGCCCGACCTCAATCCATCCGTCCTTTAAATATTCGTTATCACTTAAACGCAGATAACCGTGTCCTTCTTCCACAACGACGCTGTATACGCTGTTTCCGACGCCGCTGACCGAAACCACATCACCCCGGACAATATCCTCAAGCTGTGCATCCTTTCCTTCCGAAGCCACCACAAGATTATTCCTTAAGCTGTACACACCGCTGCCGACTTCCGCGCTCTTACCAAGCAGGTCAAAACTGTACTTCTGTACATTTTCCATTACCCACGCGCTGTCGGACAGCTTCATGCTTGCCAGCTTCTTCTTGCTGCGTAAGAACGTGACATCCACAATGTCCCCTTGTTTCATCTGCGCCATCGACATACCGCTGCCGTACTTGTCGGCAAGCATGGTGGTCCCGTCATAACCCAGCGTATAATATTTTCCGGTTTCGATATTCATAAACGTGATTTTCTTCTGTTCCGTATCGATTTCCCTGATTACCGCCACATCCGCCGAATCATAGCTTCCCGGCTGGGCAATCACGAAACCCGAATCATATCTTTCATAGGTGGACTCCTGCGCCATCCCTTTGCTGTCGCTGCCCGCCAAAAGTCCGGCGGCAACCAGCCCTGCCGTCAGCATGGAAAGCACGGATACTGCAAAAACCACCGGTCTGCCTTTTCTTCCAAAAAAACTGCCGTGCATGAAAACCTCCTCATCTGAATCCCAAAAACTTATGTATCTTGTTATTATATACTAATGTGCGGAAAAAGAAAAGCTCCCGTGCGTATTTTTAAAATTTTCCAAGAATTTATTTTTCTCCGGCTCCTGGGCAAGCAGCTTCTCCAGCTTCTCCATATTCCGGTCCGGAATCCATGCCTTCCCCGAATTATAGTAAAAATTCACGATTTTCCAAAATTTCTCCGGATACCGCAGGCGGTAATACAGTTGGCCGTAATCTCCTTCCGACAAAGGCCGTTCTTCCCCGTAAGCCGTTAACAACAGTTCCCCAAGCTCCTGGGACCAGCCGCTTTTTTCCAACAGCTTCCGCATAAACAGGTACAAATCCCTTACCGGATGGTCCGGCACGCATTTCTCGAAATTAATCACCGCCATTTCCCCTGCGGCGGCATCTCCGCTCCCGCCGCCGTTGCTTTCACGGTTTCTTACCATAATATTATGGTACTGGTAATCTCCATGGCAGACCGTGCAGAATTTCCCGTCATTTTGCTCCGTCCCCGCAAAATACTGTCCCGCTTCTTCCGCCGTCCGCAGGGCGGTATGTAAAAAATGGTCGTAATGCTTTAACAGGAAAATCTCGAAATTTGTTTTTTGGCTTTTCTCTTTCAGGAACTTCCTGACCCGTTTCAATTCCCTGTTATGTTTTTCATATTCTTTATCCATACGGAATTCCGCTTTATGCCCCGGCATCGGAAATGCCTGCAAATCCACGCAGGATGCGCGGTGCAGCTTTGCGAGGGTCCTGACTGCCTGCATACATTCGCGCATATCCCGCAGGTTGCATTCCTTACCGTCAAAATATGTTTTCAGGATATACGGCGTCCTGTCCTGGTCATATACGATAAATTCCCCTTCCTTCGTCTTTAAAAGGCTTTCTACCGCAAGGAAGCCCTGCCCCCTGATATGCCGGAGCAGTGCGTCCTGGAAAA
The DNA here is from genome assembly GCA_947653315.1 of uncultured Lachnospiraceae bacterium. Taxonomy (GTDB): domain Bacteria; phylum Bacillota; class Clostridia; order Lachnospirales; family Lachnospiraceae; genus Kineothrix. The sequence continues at coordinate 9,857 of CANTGP010000018.1, read as the reverse complement.
AAATCTTATCTTTCGGACCCGTATATTCTTTTAAGATTAACAGGCCTTGATCGGACTCACACAGTATTGCCCCGCGGCCCTTCCATGTGCGGAGCACTTCTATTTCGTAATTTTCAAGCACGCTGACTGCCCTGTCATTCACATAAATACCTCCCATTTCCGGTTCCCGTTCTTCATAGACCTATCCTATCTTATGAAACGACGGCAAAAAGTATTCATACAGCTTGAGCAGTTCTTCCTTCGTATTTTTTTCCGGCTCCTCCAGCACGGCTTCCAATAGTTTCTGCAGCATCTCCCCCATTTCTTTTCCCGGTTTCATTCCGGCTTCCATCAAGTCCTTCCCCGACACAGCCAGCGTTTTCAGCGACACGCAGTCCCCTGCTTTTCTAACCTCCCTGTAAACGTCCTCCACCCGTTCCAGTTTTTCTTCCTTTTCCTTACGCAGGTATGTGCCCTGTGCCATGATATCCGCCCGCTTCACCTCAAACAGCAGCGGAAAAATATCTTCCCCGGTTTTATAAATCGCCCTGCGCACGCACCGGGAATCCGGCTCCACGTCATAATCATGGTATTTCACCAGTTTCCCCACCGTATCAATGGTTTCGTTATCGAACTTCAGCCTGCGGAGGATCTGCTCCGCCATGCGTTCCCCCACCGGTCCGTGCCCGTGGAAATGGTCGATTCCGTCCCCATCCGTAGTCTTTGTCTCCGGCTTACCGATATCGTGAAGGAGCATGGCGAGCCGCAATACCTGATTCTCCCTTACATACAGCAGGGAATGCAGGATATGTTCCCCCACCGTATAACAGTGGTGGGGATTGTTCTGCGCCGTTTCCATGCAGCGGTCAAATTCCGGCAGCACCACCGCCGTAATTCCGGTTTCGTAGCAAATCCGCAGGTAATCGGGATGGGGGGAAACCAAAAGTTTCACCAATTCCGTGCGTATCCTTTCCGCGCTTATTTTCCCTAAGTTTCCCGCCAGGGATTTCATGGCGGCAGCCGTCTCATCTTCAATGGCATATCCGAGCTGCGCGGAAAAGCGCACGGCACGCATCAGGCGCAGGGCATCTTCCCCAAACCGTTCCTGCGGGCTGCCCACGCACCGTATCAGCCGCTTCCCGATATCTTCCATGCCCCCGAACACGTCCACTAAGCCCCGTCTGTCATTATATGCCATGGCGTTTACGGTGAAATCCCTGCGCCGCAGGTCTTCTTCCAGTTCCCGCGTAAAAAGCACTTCCTTCGGATGCCTTCCGTCCTCATATTCCCCGTCAATCCGGTAGGTCGTCACCTCAAACCCTTCCCGGTCCATCATCACCGTTACCGTACCGTGCTGAATCCCCGTATCGACGGTACGCCGGAACAGTGCCTTCACCTGAAGGGGGCTTGCCGATGTGGTAATGTCCCAGTCATCCGGTTCCCGCCCTAATATGGAATCCCTTACGCATCCCCCTACGGCGTAGGCTTCGTATCCGGCGTCTTCTATTGTTTTTATAATCCGTTTCACTTTGTCGGGTAGTTTCATCTCCATCCTTATATCCTCCAAACCCCCAAAATTATAACATACATCAAGCAGAAGCTCAAGGCGGGGAGGATGGGAAGGGGGGGCCGGGAAGGGGGTTGCGGTTTTGGGCCGGCGGGGCGGTTGCGGTTTCCGGGCGGGGCGATGTGGGACGGGATATGGGGAGGGTGGCCGGGCAGGGCGCGGTAAAATCCTGACGGCAAAAATGGGCTGTTTCTAATCCTTTCCGTATGGCCGGTTTCCTGCCAACGGCGGCAAACTCCTCACTTCGTTCGTCAGACAAGCCGCCTAAAAACGGCAGGAATCCGGCCATACGGAAAGAATAAGAAACAGCACCATTTTTTTGAACAGGGATTTTACCGCGCCCTGCCCGGCCACCCTCCCCATATCCCGTCCCACATCGCCCCGCCCGGAAACCGCAACCGCCCCGCCGGCCCAAAACCGCAACCCCCTTCCCTTAGGTTCTATAAGGCGTAACGGAAAATGTAGGTACTAAGCTATGAGAGTCAACAACCTCGCGGCAGTCGCCAAATATCCGCACAAGTGCGGCTACTTGGTTCGTTGCTTGCGGGAATAAAATTACCAAATAGATTTAAACTATAACAATATAACAAATTTCATAATAAGAAACCAACCATCCATAAAATACAGCTATTTTCCAAAATCAAAGCCCCCATTACAGGCAACCGTTTAACCCATTACACGCATAAACAAGAAACGCTATAACCAACACCTCCAAGTCAGTCACCCTACACACCTTAGCCTGCGATACCCTACCCCGGCAGGTGCGGGACTGTGGGTGGCGGATGGGGCTGCCGCGGTTTCTGTGGCTGCGGTGGGGTGGGGCTGCGGGGCAGGACCGGACGCTGGGCGGGGCGACAGGGGGAGATAAAAACCCTGTTCAAAAAAATGGTGCTGTTTCTTATCTTTCCGGCGGCGGTGGATTCCTGTCGTTTTTAGGCGGCTTGTCTGACGAACGAAGTGAGGAGTTTGCCGCCGTTGACAGGAAACCACCGCCGCCGGAAGGATTAGAAACAGCCCATTTTTGCCGTCAGGTTTTTATCTCCCCCTGCCGCCCCGCCCAGCGTCCGGTCCTGCCCCGCAGCCCCACCCCACCGCAGCCACAGAAACCGCGGCAGCCCCATCCGCCACCCACAGTCCCGCACCTGCCCACCACCCCCCATACATATTATTCTTCATAATGCCTCATAATAAAGGAAAAAACACAAGGAGGTTCCCCATGAACAGACCATACAAAACCATGGACGGCAACCAGGCTGCCGCCCACGTATCCTACGCATACACCGAAGTAGCCGCCATCTATCCGATAACCCCGTCTTCCACGATGGCGGAATATACCGATGAATGGGCGGCGGAAGGAAGGGAGAATATTTTCGGGCATACCGTGCGCGTATCGGAGATGCAGTCGGAGGCAGGCGCCGCCGGAGCGCTCCACGGCTCCCTGACGGCAGGAGCGCTTACCGCAACCTTTACCGCCTCCCAAGGTCTGCTTCTCATGATACCGAACCTGTATAAAATTGCCGGGGAACTGCTGCCCGGTGTCATCCATGTCGCGGCAAGGACCGTTGCCGCCCATGCCCTTTCCATCTTCGGCGACCATTCCGATATCTATGCCTGCCGACAGACCGGAACCGCCATGCTCGCCAGCGGCAGCGTACAGGAAGTCATGGACTTAACGCCCGTTGCGCATTTATCCGCCGTCAAGGGACGGATTCCTTTCCTTAATTTTTTTGACGGGTTCCGCACTTCCCATGAAATGCAGAAGATTGAAGTCTGGGACTATGCTGACCTGGCGGATATGGCGGACATGGAAGCCATTAACGCTTTCCGCCGTGACGCCCTGCATCCAAACCGTGGGAAAATGATGGGGTCCGCCCAAAACCCTGACATTTACTTCCAGGCAAGGGAAGCCTGCAATCCTTACTACGATGCCCTCCCGGATACCGTGGAACATTATATGGAAGAAATCAACCGGCGCATCGGTACACAATACGGACTGTTCAACTACTACGGTGCGCCGGACGCGGAACATATTGTCATTGCCATGGGTTCCGTCTGCCAAACCATAAAGGAAACCATCGATTACCTGCATGCACCGGGGCACGGCGGGGCGAAGACCGGACTGGTGGAAGTACACCTCTACCGGCCTTTCAGCGCCCTGCACCTGCTGCGTGCCATTCCGCAGGGCGTAAAACAGATTACGGTCCTGGACCGCACGAAGGAACCGGGAGCCGCCGGGGAACCCCTTTACCTGGACGTAGCGGCGGCGCTGCGGGGAACCAGATTCCATGATGTGCCCATTTGTTCCGGCAGGTACGGACTCAGCTCCAAGGATACCACACCGGAGCAAATCCTTGCGGTTTTCCAAAATACCGTATATACAAAAAATGCCAAGCCCCTCTTTACCGTCGGCATTACGGACGACGTGACCCATCTGTCCCTGCCCGTCGGACCGGCCGTCCAAACCGCCCCTGCGGATACGGTTTGCTGTAAATTTTGGGGGCTTGGCGGGGACGGAACCATAAGCGCCAACAAAAGTTCCGTGAAAATTATCGGAAACCATACCGGAAAATATGTGCAGGCATATTTTGATTACGATTCCAAAAAATCGAGGGGACTGACCGTATCCCACCTGCGCTTTGGCGGCTCCGCCATCCGCTCTGCCTATTTAATCAGCCGCGCCGATTTCGTGGCATGCCATAATCCGGTATACCTCCATAAGTATGACATGGTACAGGATGTCAGGGACGGCGGTACCTTTCTGCTGAATTGCTATTTTAAGGAAGAAGAACTGGAAGAATACCTTCCGCCGCAGGTTAAACGCTATTTGGCGGAACACGGTATCCGGTTTTATGTCATAGACGCTATCCGCATCGGAAAAGAAATCGGCTTGAACAACAAAATCAGTACCATTTTACAGGCAGCCTTTTTCCGCCTGTCCGGCATTCTTCCCATCGAAGAAGCAAGACGCCTGATGAAAGAAGCCGCCAAAATCAGTTACCGGAAAAAAGGGGAAAAAATCGTCCAAATGAATTACGATGCCATAGACCGCGGAATCTCGGACGTCAGGGAAATCCCCGTGCCAAAGCACTGGAAAGACGCCGGTTACGAACCCTTGGATGCCGGACTGCTTCCCGGCCGTCCCGAAATCCTCGCCTATGTGGAAAACGTACAGAAACCCATTAACGCCCAAAAGGGAAATTCCCTTCCGGTGTCCGCATTCCTTCCTTATGTAAACGGCGCATTCCCCTCCGGCTCCTCCGCCCACGAAAGACGGAACGTAGCGACGGAAGTCCCGCAATGGAAACCGGAAAACTGCATCCAGTGCAACCGCTGCGCTTTCGTATGCCCCCATGCGGTCATCCGCCCCGCCGTCATGACACAGGAAGAACGCGCCAATGCGCCGGAAGGAATGCGCAGCCTTCCCATGGCAGGGATGGCGCAGTATTCTTTTTCCGTTACGGTATCCGAAACGGACTGTACCGGCTGCGGCTCCTGCGCAGGCGTCTGTCCCGGCAAACAGGGGGAAAAGGCTTTGGAAATGTGTCCCGTAAAAGAACATGAGGAACGCCAGCAATATTTTGACTACGGCAAATCCCTGCCCGTAAAAACGGATGCCGTGGAAAAATTCAAGGAAAATACCGTGAAAGGCAGCCAGTTCAAACGGCCTCTCCTGGAATTTCACGGCGCCTGCGCGGGCTGCGGGGAAACGCCTTATGCCAGACTGGTGACACAGCTTTTCGGCGAACGGATGTATATCGCCAACGCCACCGGCTGTTCCTCCATTTGGGCAAACTCCTCCCCTTCCACGGCGTACACCGTAAACCCCAGGGGACAGGGACCCGCATGGTCCAATTCCCTGTTTGAAGACGGGGCGGAATTCGGATACGGCATGATGCTGGCGCAAAATACCCTGCGGGAACAACTGCGCGGACAGGTGGAACGGCTCCTTACCCAATTACCGGAAAGCCCTTTGCGGCAGACAGCGGAACACTGGCTTTCCACCTTTTGGGACGGAAGGGAAAATACCCCTGCCGCGGAAGCCTTCCTCCGCGCGCTGGAATCCTGCCCCCTTCCCCATGATGCCGAAGCGGCAGGACAAATCCACGCCATTTTGGAGAGGAAGGATTTTCTCTCCAAAAAATCCCATTGGATTTTCGGCGGGGACGGCTGGGCCTATGATATCGGATTCGGAGGACTTGACCATGTGCTGGCGTCCGGGGAGGACATCAATATCCTTGTTTTCGACACGGAAGTCTACTCCAACACCGGCGGCCAATCCTCCAAAGCAACGCCCACCGGCTCCACGGCAAAATTTGCTTCCGGCGGAAAATGCACGAAGAAAAAAGACCTCGCCGCCATGGCGATGAGTTACGGCTACGTCTACGTGGCACAGATTGCCATGGGGGCGGACTATAACCAAACCATAAAGGCGCTGACCGAGGCGGAAAGCTACCGCGGTCCCTCCCTCGTCATCGCCTATTCCCCCTGCATCAGCCACGGCATCCGCGCCGGAATGGGCAGCTCCCAGCACGAGGAGGCCAAAGCGGTGGAAGCGGGCTACTGGCACCTGTTCCGCTTCCATCCCGGACTGCAGGCGGAAGGAAAGAATCCCTTTGTTTTGGACAGCAAGGCTCCTTCCATGGATTACGCCGAATTCCTTGCCGGGGAAAACCGCTATAACGTCCTGGAAAGAACCAAACCGGATGCGGCGAAACAGCTCTTTTCCCAGGCGGAGGCCCATGCAAAGGAAAGATATCTCCGCTTAAAGAATTTAGTCGCTATGTACGGGGAACATCTGCTATAATATTACCAATCGGTGACATGGTACCGCCGGTATCCCATCCGGCGGCAGTATGCCATCCATACAAATCTAGGAAAAGAGGTCAGTAACATGAAAGCAGTAAAAGTAAAAGAAGACATTTACTGGGTGGGCGCCATCGACTGGAATGTGCGCAATTTCCACGGATACCGCACGGGAAGGGGTACCACCTACGGCGCTTACCTGATTATGGATGAAAAAATTACGTTAATCGATACGGTAAAAGCCCCCTTTGCGGAGGAAATGCTTTCCCGCATCCGCGACATCGTTCCGCCCGAAAACATCGACGTTATCATCTCCAACCATGTGGAACCGGACCATTCCGGCGCTTTACCCGCCATAAGGAAATGCTGTCCCAACGCTTCCGTCTATACATGCGGACCCGCAGGCGTGAAAGGGCTGACTGCCCATTACGGGGAAGACGGATACGTTCCCGTAAAAAACGGCGACTCCGTTTCCGTCGGGAAACGCACTTTCACATTCGTGTCCACGCCCATGCTGCATTGGCCGGACAATATGGTCACATACTGTCCGGAAGAAAAAATCCTTTTCTCCAACGATGCCTTCGGACAGCACCTTGCCACTTCTGAACGTTTTGACGACGAAACGGACCTGCCAACGGTTTTGGAGGAAGCCAAAAAATATTACGGAAACATTATTATGTGTTACGGGAAACAGGCGCAGGCGGCATGGAACGTGGTCAAAGGACTGGACATCGACATGATTGCGCCCGCCCACGGCGTCATTTGGCGCAGCCACATCCCTGCCATCATGGAGGCATACGCCCTTTGGAGCGCCAATGAACCGGAAAACGGCGCCATTGTCGTTTACGACAGCATGTGGCACTCCACGGAACATATGGCAAAGACCATTGCCGAAGCCTTCGGGGACAACGGCATTTCCACAAAACTGTTTGACTTAAAAGAAAACCATTATTCCGACATTGTCCCCGAACTTCTGACCAGCCGGTATATTGCCGTTGGCTCGCCGACACTGAATAACCAAATGATGCCTTCGGTCGCTTCCTTCCTCTGCTACCTGAAAGGACTTTCCCCGAAAAACAGGGAAGCCGTTGCCTTCGGCTCCTACGGCTGGGGCGGACAAAGCATCGGGTTAGTGGAACAAGAGCTGGAAGCCTGCGGATTCCATATCTGCATGGACAAAATACGCATCAATTATATTCCTTCCGGGGAACAGCTCCAGGAAATTTATGACAATGTCACGTCCATGTTAAACGGGCAAAAGGCATAAGCAACGCTAAAACATTCCTAATACAAAATCCGGGCTTTTGGGATTCCCGAAAGTCTTCACAGGCGGGGAGCAAAGATATTTCGCATTCCCGCCGTCTTTTTCTGCCGCATTGCCCGTACCTGTCCGGCAGTATCCTGCCCTGTCCGCATGGCGCCATGAAGTTCTCTCAATATTTTTGGTGTAACATTACATAATTACGGAAAACCGGATTTTACATACATCGTTTTTTAGTTATAATCGACTAAAGAAACAACAAATCAAAGTCCACTCGCCCGGTTCTTGACTTTTTTCGTCATAAAAGTGTCGAAATATTACACCAATTCTATTTTCATGGCGAAATGATGTATCCTATCAACCTAGATGAAGATGCATGTTTAGGGGGTAGAATCAGTCAACAACCCCGCTGCAAGTAACGGAGCATCAAACTTGCAACGCTGCAGAGCAGCGGGGTATTGACCCTCGCGGCATTCGCCAAATGCTCGTGCAAGCACGGCACTTGGCCCGTTGCCCGCGGGAATAAACTAACATGTAAGGGGTGGAACAAATGATAAGAGTGGGGATTTACGATTCAGACATGCTCATTCTGTCTGAAATGGAGAATATTCTGCTGCAGTTGGGGAGTGACAGGAGGATTTTCATGGATATCGATGTCTTCAGTAAGAAATCCGACTTCCTATCCCACATAAGCGGCGACGTTTACGATTTGCTTTTTCTCGGTATTAACGGCGATTATGAGGAAATCATCGGCATGGCGCTGGATGCCAAAAAACATAACGCCCATGTTTCCATCATTTATGTAACGGAAGATGAAAGTTTATGGAAAGTATTGTTGGAAGCCCATATGTTCCGGCTCATCACCAAGCCCATAGACCATGAATTCTTCCGCAAATGCTTTATGAATGCTTACCATAAAATGTGCGTGGACAAGAACTATTTTGAATACAAATATAAGCGGAAGCTGTGCCGCGTTATCTTCAACGACATTCTGTTCTTTGAAAGCAGCGGCAGGTATATCATCATACATACCAAAGAAGAACAAAGCAAAATGATAGGAACGCTTAATACCATTGAATGCCAGTTGTCTTTTTCGGAAACCAGGTTTTTCCGGATACACCAATCCTATCTCGTAAACGAAAAATATATCAAAAACATTGAGCGGACTTCTCTCCTGCTTTTTAATGGGACCGAACTTCCCATTAGTAAAAGACATTATCACATCCTAAAGGAGCGCTTGTAGCTACCGTTAGCCACACAGGCTCCGGCTGTTTGGAACAACCGGAGCCTTGAAGTGCTGGAATACGGCCAAACCTTATTTTTTCAATTCGTATACTATTTCAAGAAGGCTTGCAATCTTATCGATTTGGGAATCGTCAAACCTTTCCAGGATTCTGACCGCTTCCTTTTCGTAACAGTCCAAAGAATTTCCCGTCATGATATAGTCGCATTTCACCCCTAAGGCAATCGAAATGCGGTATAAATTTTCAGCGGAAAAACCTTTTTTCCCATTCTCTATCTCATATAAAAATTTCGCCGAAATGGATGCCATTTCCGCCAGTTCCTCCCTCGTATATCCTCTCGCTTTCCGTAACTCCTTAATTCTGTATCCCGCTGATATGTATATATTCTTCATTCGTAAAATACCCCCAAAAACTATTCTCTTTTACCCACTGCCTTTCATCCGTCCGTTTACCGCCGCTTTTCCATAACCTGATTTTAAATGATTTTCCTCCTTCTTAAACCCCCTTCCATTCTGCTTGCCAATACATATAGTTCATAATACATATAATTCATAATTCCTTTTGGGGATTTGCTTTTCATCCGTTTGGGTGTATCATGAAATCATTCTTGATTCCAATACCCAATACTGCTTCTTTATTCCGTAACATGATTACTATTTATTATACTAAAGATTCGAAGCTATTTTAATGTCATTCAACCGTTTATACAAATGATTTATAAAAAAATATTTCTTTGTCACAAACGGCAGATCCGGTTGTCTAATATATAAAAGGAGGATAAAATGATGAAAAATAAAGTACCATCGGATGAAGTATTCCGTCTGGTTGACGATGCGGTAAAAGGGGACAAGACGGCGCTGGAATCCCTTTTATCGGATGTGCAGGATATGGTTTTCAATCTGTCCCTGCGTATGCTGGGAACCATTCCCGATGCCGAAGACGCATCACAGGAAATACTGTGAAAGTACCACGCTGGGAAATTGCATATAAGTTTCCACCTGAA
>CANTGP010000017.1 GCA_947653315.1 uncultured Lachnospiraceae bacterium | reverse complement strand
TTTCTGTCAATATATTTATATACAAAGCGGAAACGGAGAGCCCTCAGACTCTCCGTCTCCTATCTTTTATCTTGCAATACACCACCGCCACCGCCGTGCTGATAAACGTCGCCACAATCGCCGGCGCAATAATCCCCGCCGGATTCACGCTCCCGTACTGCTGCCTATAAGCGATCATATTCACAGGAATCAACTGCAAAGAAGAAATGTTCAAGATCAAAAACGTACACATCTCATTGCTTGCAACCCGTTCCCCTGCATTTCCTTTTTTCTTTCCCGTCCCTGCTTCCAAATCCTTACCTGCAGTTAGCAGTGCCGTTCCGCTTTCCGTTCTCCACGCTTGCCTGCCCTCACCCGCAAGCTCCTTCCGTCTCCGCCGACTACCATCCGCCGAAATATACGCCGGATTCCCCCTCTCCTCCTCCAGCTTCCCAAGCTCCTCCATCGCCTTCAATCCCGCAGGCGTGCACGCCCACCCCAGCCCGAGCACATTGGCAATGATATTCGTGGAAATATACTCCCTCGCCGCATGCCCCTTGGGAATCCGGGGAAACATAAAACTGATAAACGGCTGTATCCCCCTGGTCAGCTTACGGATCAGCCCCGAAGTCTGGGCGATTTCCATTAACCCGACCCATAAAGCCATGACTCCCATCATCGTAATGCAAAGCGACACCGCTTCTCCCGCCGAATCCAGCGCCGCATTGCTGACCGCCTTGATGTTCCCCGTAAACGCACCATACAAAATCCCCACCATTATCATCAGTGCCCAAATATAATTCAGCATAACCATTCCCCGCTGCCGTCAAAGATTCCTTATATTATATTTTCCCTCCTGTCGTCCTATGCCACTTTCGGCAGGTTCCACCGGAAACGGATTGCCAGCGCCCGCAACACAATAACGCTTACCGCCCCTATGGGCATCGCCGCGCTGCCCCCGATCCGCTTCCAAACAAACACGCACACACAGGCACCCAATATGGACGCGCTGGCATACACATGCTTCACAAAAATATAGGGGCGGTCCCCCGCCATCACATCCCGCAGCAGACCTCCCCCCACTCCCGTAATGGTTCCGAGGAATACCGGAAGGAAATAGTTAAACCCCATCCCATGGTCAAAAGCGGCGCGCACCCCCGCCACCGTAAACACACCGAGCCCAAGGGTATCCGCAGCCATCATCAAACGTTGGAACCACGGACCGGATATCTGCCGGTATCCCTTGAAATGAAAATACAAAAAGAAAAACACAAGCGCCGAAACACCCGCTGCCGCCAAAGCGAACACCGGCTCCACAAACGCCTGCGGCGGCGTATTCCCCAATATGATATCCCTCATGATACCCCCGCCCACTGCCGTCACCATCCCCAAAATAATGACCCCGAGCACATCCATCTCTTTCTTAATGGCAGTCAGCGCCCCTGACAGCGCAAAAGCCACCGTCCCAGCCATATCCAACAGGAAAAGCATATATTCCATGCAAAAACCATCCTCCTATCCCGTTTTCCTTCACGGACAGTATACCACAAACCCACACGGAAAACAGGAAAATTTTCTCCTGCCGGTACCCCATGCACCGCCGGCATCTTCCTTTTGGTGCCCGTATGCAATCGAGTAGGGGAAAAAGTTTTTCCCCTACTCGGTGCGGCTGATTCCGCACCGCCGATTATTTTTACCACTCGATTACCGCACTCGCCCAGGTCAGACCGCCGCCGAATCCCGACATAACGATTTTGTCCCCCTTTTCAAGCATACCCTTTTGGTTCATTTCATCCAACAGAATGGGCACGCTGGCCGCCGACACATTCCCGCAATGGTCCAGGCTTAACGGGAATTTTCCCACATCCGCTTTCAGCCTTTTTGCCACCGACTGGATAATACGGATATTCGCCTGATGGAGTACGAAGTATTTAATCTCCCCCGCATCGACGCCCGCCCTGTCCAGCACACGCAGAATGGAAGCCGGTACCGTACTGACCGCGAATTTATATACTTCCTGCCCGTCCATGCCCACATAAGAAGGAACCAAAGGGTTCTGCACCAGGGGATTATGATTTTTCCTGCCCTCACAGGCAAGTACCTTTCCCCTAAAGCCGTCCGAGCCCTGTTCAAATGCCAGCAAACCGCCGCAGCCTTTCTCACTGCCGCCTTTTCCCATACCTTCCTTTTCCGTACCGTCTTCCCCAAAGGCACGCACCACCGCCGCCCCTGCCCCGTCGCCGAACAGCACGCAGGTACTCCGGTCACTCCAATCCATGATTTTGGACAGCGTTTCCGCCCCGACCACCAAAGCCGTCCGGTAAATTCCCGTCTGCAGGTATGCGTGGGCAGTATGCAGCGCAAACATAAATCCCGAACATGCCGCATTGATATCAAATGCCACCGCACGGGAAGCGCCAAGCCCTGCCTGTACCTCACATGCCGTGGAAGGCGTTACATAATCCCCCGTAATCGTCGCCACAATGAGCAAATCCACTTCCTCCGCCCGGATTCCGGCATTTTGGAGCGCTTTCCCGGCAGCCTCCACCGACAGGGAAGCCGTTGTTTCCTCCTTTGCCAAATGCCTTTCCCGGATTCCGGTGCGGCTGGAAATCCATTCGTCCGAAGTATCCATGATTTTTGACAAATCATCATTTGTCACGGTCTGTTTGGGAAGACTGCTTCCTGTCCCGATTATTCTCGTCGTCATATCCAATACCCCTGCTCCTCTTTCCATTTTCCTTTGGTTTTATCCGTTTTCATCCGGCATAAATTCCCTCATGATATCCGCCACATGCTCCAACCGTTTCGCGCGGTACGCATTTGCGCCGCAGAACAACAGTCCATGTTCCACGTCCCCCTTCACTGCGTTTACCAGGGCATCCGTAATACAGTAAGGCGTTTCCGCAGGCTTGCAGGTCACAATACAGCCATGGCACCTGCCGTGGGGAATCCGCCCTTTTGCCGCACGTTCCATAAATTCATTGGAAATCGCCCTGCCCGGCATCCCTACCGGACTTTTCACGATGATAATGTCTTCTTTTTTTGCATCAATGTATGTCTGCTTATAAGCGTCCGCGGCATCGCACTCATAGGTCGTTACAAACCGGGTCGCCATCTGCACGCCGGATGCCCCAAGGGCAAAACACTTCTCCGCGTCTTCCCTCGTATAGATGCCTCCCGCAACCGCCACGGGAATGTCCTTTCCCTTCCGTTCCCCGCATTCTTTCACATGACTGATTATCCGTCCGATTTCCTCCCCGTAGTGCAGGCCGTCAATATCCGCAAGCTCATCCGGCGTAAAGCCAAGATGCCCGCCCGCCAAAGGTCCCTCAATGACCACCAGGTCCGGCAGTCTGTCATATTTTTTCATCCAATATTTCATAATCACCTGCACGGATTTCAGGCTGGAAACAATAGGCGCCAGCTTCGTCCCCGCATTGCCGACAAGCTCCGGCAGCGTCATGGGCAGACCGGCGCCGGAAATAATCAGGTCCGCCCCCGCTTCTACCGCCGCTCTCACATAATCCTCATATTGCCTGGTCGCCACCATAATATTCACGCCAATCAGACCCGGAATGCCCCTGCTGCCGGATTCGGAAATTTCTCCCGCCGCTTTTTCCGCAATCTCCCTCGCCTTTCCCAGTTCTTCCCCGATGGCACGGAGATTGCAGCCTATGGGATCCGCATCGAATCCCGGATCACGGTATCCGATCTGTGCCGTGGAAATTATGCCGATTCCCCCGCATCCCGCTACCGCGCCCGCAAGTCCCGACAGGCTTACGCCCACGCCCATGCCGCCCTGTATCACCGGCACCGGCGCCGTTTTCCCCCCTATTTGTAAAGGTCTTAATAAACTACCGCCCATATTTTCCGCCGCCTGTCCCTTTCAGCCTACCGCAAAAGTCAGCTCTGCCTGTACCGCCAGCTTACCGTCCACATAAGCCTTCGCACTGCCTACCCCTATGGGACCTTTTGTCTTAATGATTTCCGTTTCCAGGGTCAGCACGTCCCCCGGCACTACCTTCTGCTTGAATTTTGCGGAATTAATTGCTCCGAAATAAGCGGTCTTTCCTTTAAAATCCGGCTGGCTCAAAATTGCCACCGCCCCTACCTGCGCCAAGGCTTCCACAATCAGTACGCCCGGCATCACCGGTTCCCCCGGAAAATGTCCGGCAAAATAAGGCTCGTTATAAGACACGCACTTTTTCCCCACCGCTTTCACGCCCGGTTCCAGTTCTTCGATGGTATCCACCAGCAGAAACGGCTGCCTGTGGGGAATGATTTCCATGATTTCCTTTGTCGTCAATACCGCCATAGTTTACTCCTCATATTTCTTTATCAGAATCGTTGCGTTGTGTCCGCCGAATCCGAGGGAATTGGAAAGCGCATACCGGAATTCCCCTTTCACCGCTTCCTTACAGTAATCCAAATCGCATTCCTCATCCGGCACCTGATACCCCACTGTCCGGTGGATATAGCCTTCTTCCAGTTCCTTAACGCAGGTAACGAACTCCACTGCCCCTGCTGCCCCCAGCAAATGCCCTACCATGGATTTCGTGGAATTGATGCGGATGTCCTTCGCATGTTCCCCGAACGCTTTTTTAATTGCCCTCGTTTCAAATAAATCGTTATGATGCGTACTCGTACCGTGGGCATTGATATAAGTAATCTCCTCCGGCTTCACTCCCGCATCCGCCATGGCAAATTCCATCGCCTTTGCCGCGCCTTCCCCGTCTTCCGCCGGGGAAGTGATGTGGAATGCATCCGCCGTACAGCCGTAACCCGCTACTTCCGCATAAATCTCCGCTCCCCTTTTCTTCGCATGTTCCAGCTCCTCCAATACCACAATGGCGGAACCTTCCCCCATGACAAACCCGCTCCGCTCTTTATCGAAAGGAATGGAACACCTGTATTTGTCCTCCGATGAAGTCAGGGCCGTCAATGCGGTAAACCCGGCGATTCCAATGGGCGTGATACTGCTTTCCGTACCGCCCGCCACCATGACGTCCGCTTCCCCGTACTGGATGGAGCGGAATGCTTCCCCGATGGAATTGGTTCCCGTGGCACATGCCGTTACCACGTTAATGTTCTTACCCTTTAACCCGAACTGAATCGAAACGTTTCCTGCCGCCATATTGCAGATCATCAAAGGAACCATCAGCGGATTGATGCGGGAAGGTCCTTTTTCCAGCAGCTTTGCGTGTTCCCTTTCCATTGCCTGCAGGGAGCCGATGCCGGACCCCACGGACACACCCACGCGGTACGGATCTTCTTTTTCCATATCCAGTCCCGCATCCTCCAATGCCTCTTTCGTTGCGGCAACGGCATACTGGCTAAACAGCTCCATCCTCTTTGCCGCCTTGAAATCCATATAATTTTTTCCTTCAAAGCCTTTGACCTCCGCCGCAATCTTACACTTATACCCGGAAGCGTCAAACTTTGTAATGGTGTCAAAACCGATCTTTCCTTCCTTTACGCCTGCCCAAAATTCCCCTACGTTCAAGCCGATGGGGGTAATGGCCCCCATTCCGGTTACTACCACTCTCTTTCCCATACTTTTCCTCATTTCTGCGCGGCTTCCTGTGCGTCAGGTTTGCGGATGCCGCACGGACACAAACCTGCCAACCGTTCCGTTGTCCCAAAGCGTACCCTGAACACGCCCTAAATTGCCATTCCGCCGTCCACGGAAATTACCTGTCCCGTTATATAGGAAGCCTTGTCGCTGGCAAGAAATGCCACCGCTTCCGCGATATCCTTCGGCTGTCCCACACGCTTTAACGGTATTTGGGATATCACCGCCTCTTTTGCGGCATCTCCCATTGCCTGGGTCATATCCGTATCGACATAACCGGGCGCAACGGCATTCACCGTAATATTCCGGCTGGCAAGCTCCCTTGCCATGCTTTTGGTCAGCCCGATAACGCCTGCCTTGGAGGCCGCGTAATTCGCCTGTCCCGCATTGCCCAACACGCCGGATAGCGAGGAAAGGTTGATAATCCTGCCCGCCCTCTGTTTTAAGAAGGCACGGTACATATGCTTTATCGTATTAAAAGTGCCCTTTAGATTCGTGGCAAGCACCGCGTCAAAATCTTCCTCCGACATTTTTATCATCAGGTTATCTTTCGTTATTCCCGCGTTATTAACCAGGATGTCAATGTGCCCGAACATGGCGAGCATATCCGTAATCATTTTCCCGCAGGCTTCGTAGTCCGCCACCGAACACTGCACCGCCGCGGCTTTTCTTCCCATGGCTTCGATCTGCGCCGCCACGGCCGCCGCTTTTTCCGCGGAGCCGTTATAATTTACGATAACGTCCGCCCCGTATCCGGCAAGGGTCAGCGCAATTTCCCGCCCAATCCCCCTGCTCGCCCCGGTTACTAAAGCCACCTTTCCTTCCAGCATAATCAAACTCCTTTCCACTGTGAAAGTTTCTCCAAATCTTCCACCTTTTCTATATTAAGCGTTGTCACATCCCGGTTAATCTTACGCATAAAACCGGAAAGAGTCTTACCGGGTCCGATTTCCACAAAGGTGTCCACACCGTCCGCAATCATCCGTTCCACGCTCTGCTGCCATCTCACGGGAGAAGCCACCTGCCTGGTCAAAAGTTCTTTTACCTGTCCCTTGTCCGTCACATAATCCGCCGTTACGTTTGCCAGATAAGGAACCCCGATTTCATGGATTTCCACGTCACGCAGCACCTCTCCCAGCTTTTCCCCCGCGCCTTTTAACAAATCGGAATGGAACGGGCCGCTGACCTTCAGCGGTACGCAGCGCTTCGCCCCCGCCGCAGCCAGCGTTTCTGCCGCCTTTGCAACCGCCTGCGCTTCACCGGTTATTACAATCTGTCCCGGACAGTTATAGTTCGCGATACTGACGGTACCTTCCGTTTCTTCGCACACTTTTTCGATTTCCGAAGCATCCAGTCCCATCACCGCCGTCATGGCGCCGCCCGTAGGAACGGCTTCCTGCATGTAAATTCCCCGCTTCCTTACCACACGGAAGACATCCTTAACGTCCATCACGCCTGCCGCAGCCAATGCGCCGTATTCGCCCAGGCTTAAACCGGCCGTTACGTCCGGCTTCACGCCCCTTTCCCCAATCGCCTTTAATACCGCCACTTCCATGGCAAGCATGGCAATCTGGGTATATTCCGTAATATGGAGCTTATCGTTTTCCTCAAAGCAAAGCGCCGCCACGTCCAGTCCCGACGCCTCGCCTGCCAAATCAAACATTTCCCTGCTCACCGGAATCTGCTCATAGTAATCCTTCCCCATTCCCACATACTGTGCTCCCTGACCGGGAAAAATAAATGCCGTCTTACCCATACGAATCCCTTCCCTTCTCTTTCTTTACCGTAAAATTATTTACCGTTCAAATAAATTCTTTACAAACCAAATATTTTGATATTCAAAATATTGTTTTTGTAAAAGGGAGGTCTGCCCATTTACAGACCTCCTGTTTATCCGTGGTACGCGTACTCATTCCCAGGTTTTCCCAAGTAACTGTTCCGCCTGCGCCACGGTTCCCCGGATAATCTCCCCGCAGCTTTTTTCCTCTTTCACCAAACCGGCAATCTGCCCTGCCATAACGGTGCCATCCACAACATCCCCGTCCATCACTGCTTTCCTTAGCGTTCCAAGGGTCAGGTGTTCCAATTCTTCAAAAGAAGCGCCCTGCTGCTCCAATTTCAGATATTCCCTTGTCATCTTATTACGGATGCAGCGTACCGGATGCCCGGTACTCCTTCCCGTCACTTCGGAATCGATGTCTTTCGCGGCGATTACCTTCTGTTTATAATTGCTATGTACAATGGACTCCTTTGCCGTTACGAATACGGTTCCCATCTGTACCGCCTCCGCACCGAGCATCATGGCTGCCGCAAAACCCCTGCCGTCGGCAATGCCGCCTGCCGCCACCACCGGAATCCGCACCGCATCCACGACCTGCGGCACCAAAGCCATCGTCGTGATGGAACCGATATGCCCGCCTGCTTCCGCGCCTTCCGCCACGACCGCATCCGCACCGGCCCGTTCCATCATCTTTGCCATCGCCACGCTGGCAACCACCGGAATGACTTTTACGCCGGCATCCTTCCACATACCTATGAATTTGCCCGGATTTCCCGCGCCGGTCGTCACTACCTTCACGCCTTCTTCCACGACAATCTTCGCCACTTCTTCCGCATTGGGATTCAGCAGCATGATATTCACGCCCACGGGTTTATCCGTCAGCTTCTTCGCCTCCCGGATCTGCTCCCTGACAATCTCCGGCGGCGCACTCGCCGCGCCGATTAAGCCCAAACCGCCCGCCTCCGATACCGCTGCGGCAAGGTGGTATTCCGCCACCCACGCCATACCGCCCTGTATCACCGGATACTCGATTCCCAGCAATTCCGTTATCCTTGTTTTCATATTATGCTTCTACACCTTTGCTTTTCATATACTCAATGACTGCGCCAACCGTGGTAATCTGTTCCAAATCCTCGGAAGGAATTTCAATTCCGTATTCTTCCTCAAAAGCCATCACCAATTCAAACAAATCGAGGGAATCCGCCCCCAAATCATCCTTAAAGGAAGAATCCTCCGTGATTTCCACTCCTTCTAAGTTTAACTGTTCCTGAATGATTTCTTTTACTCTCTCCAGCATCGTACAATCTCCTTTAACCAATCTTTCTGAATAATTTGACACTCAAAGTATATTATCCCCTTCCCTATTTGTCAATACCTTATTTACATTCCCTTCGTTTTGCTTATACCTTAAACCGGTTCACGCTTTCCATCAGTACTTTCACCTTATCTTCCAAGTCCTTAATGATGACGTTGGAATCATCCACCACATCCGAAAGTTCCACGGTCATTGCCGACGTCTCCTGCGCCGCCGCCGCGTTATCCTGCGCCAAGCGGTTTAATTCGGAAAGGGAATGCGTCACATTCTCCCTCTGCCTGTCCATTTCTTCCGTCATGGTTTCAATGGACTGGACGGAAACCACACAGTTCTCCAATTCCTGGAACAATTGGTTGAATTTATCCTGTGTTTCCGACAGGGATGTTACCTGAACGTCCACGGAAGCATTAATTTCCTGCATCACGTTCACGGACTGGGAAGCATTCTCCAAAAGTTCGTTTACCACCCGGTTAATTTCCTCCACGGACGCCGCGGACTGGTGGGCAAGTTTGGCGATTTCATCGGCGACTACCGTAAATCCCCTGCCAAGTTCCCCTGCCCTTGCCGCTTCGATGCTGGCATTGAGGGCGAGCAGCCCCGTTTGGTCCGAAATCTCGTTAATCAGGTTCGCCGCTCCCTGGATTTGCTGTACGGACTTGTTCGTCAGCTCCGTCTGCTTATGCATATCCTCAATGTTCGTCCTCGTTTTGTTGTTCACTTCAATCAAGTGGTTCAGCGTATTCATGGACTGTATGCTTAATTCCTTCATGTCCTTGGCATTTCCGTCCAAATGCTCCACTTCAATACCCGTCTTTTCTATTTTATCCGCAATGACGATGACCTCATCCGATGCCACATCCGTAGAAGCTGCCTGTCCGTTCACATTATTGGCAATGGAATCCACCGCCTTGGATGCCTCCCCGATGGAGTTACGCATATTGCCGAATACCCTTTCGAAGTCCTCCAATGCCTTGTTTACCCCGTTCGCCACGTCCATGATTCCTTCAATCAACTTCTGCATATTCTTTTGGGCTATATTCATGGCGTCCGCCGTCTGTCCGATTTCATTTTCCTGCTTCACAAGGATTTCCGCCGTCAGGTCTCCCTGTGACAAGGCCACCGCAAACGCCTGCATCTTCTTTAACGGTTTAACAATATGGGTTCCATAGAAAAATGCAATCACAAGCGCTAAAGCAATAACGACAACAAATACCACATCCACACGCAGCAGTGCGTTATCATAAGATTTTTGGAGGTAAGCCTTTACTTCCGCCATATCTTTTTCCATATCGTCCACATAATTTCCCGTGGAAACCACCCAGCCCCAAGGCTCGAATATTTGGGAATATGCGACTTTCGGCGCCACGGTTACGCCGTCCGACTTCGTGAAATAGAATTCGTTGAAACCGCCTTTTTCCTCACTTTGACAGGTCTTCATGATTTGCTGGATAATCATTACCCCGTTGGGATCTTCCAGTTCAAAACGGTATGCGCCTTCCTGGTCTGCCAAAATGGGGTGCATCACCAAAATATAATCCGTATCGTCAATCCAAAAGTATCCGCTGGCATCTTCCCGGTAACGCATTATGCGGATAATTTCCTTCGCATCTTCTTTCGCCTGTTCCTCCGTTTTCTCCCCCGCAAGGAATTTGTCATACTCGCTCTGCAGCACCGATATGGTACTCTGTACTTCGGATTTAATCTCCGCATTGTAACCGCTGTTTACCGCCGCCACATAAGTATTATAGGCAGTTTCCGACATAGCCTTAATCGACAGTACCCCGTTTAACCCGATTGCCAATGCCGTCAGCACAACGAGCAGTCCCGTTAACAGCATAATGGTATTCCGCAGGCTCTTTGTTTTCTTCTTTTTCGTATCCATCCTTTCCTCTCCCTCTCTTTTTTCCGTCACCAAAACTTCCGCAGCAGACATGTGTTATTATCATACAACATTCGGGGCATCTTTACCATATTTCAAAAGAATTTCCTTCATTTTTTGCATAAATTTATGCATAAAAATCCATATTAATCCTCTTTTTCCCCATCATTATGCATCATCAGCATCCGGTAAACCTCCCGCTTACCGATTCCGCGGTCCTTTGCCACCCGCTTCATCGCCTCTTTCCTATCCATGCCCTGTCCTTCATAATATTCCATATGCTCGCCAATGGAAAGCTCCATCCAATCCTGTCTCTGCTCCTCCCGTTTCGCAGCCAAGCCCTTTCCTTCCACCACAAGCACATATTCCCCCCTGGGTTCCTCCTCCCCGTAATACGCCAGCGCTTCTTCCACGGTCATGGGCATTACGGTCTCAAATTTCTTCGTCAGTTCCCTGCATAACGTAAGTCTCCGGTTCCCCAGGACTTTGCTTAATTCCTGCAGGGTTTTCACCAAACGGTGGGGAGCCTCGTAAAGGATGATGGTCCTGCTCTCCTGCCCAAGCTCCTCCAATACCGCCTTCCGCTCCTTTTTATCCGCCGGAAGGAAGCCTTCAAAGCAAAACCTTCTTGTACTTAAACCGGACAGGGTCAACGCGGTAATACAGGCCGCCGCCCCCGGCAGGGATGTGACACGGATTCCCGCTTCCATGCAAAGCGCCACCAAAGTTTCCCCCGGATCCGATACCGCCGGGGTACCCGCATCCGTCACCAGCGCCACATCCTTCCCTTCCCGCATCATGCCGATCAGGTAATGCGCCTTTTCCACGCGGTTATATTCATGATAACTGGTCATCGGCGTCTTTATTTCAAAATGGTTCAGCAGCTTAATGCTGTTTCGCGTATCTTCCGCCGCAATGAGATCCACACTGCGCAGCGTATCCAACACCCGGAACGTAATATCCCCAAGGTTTCCTATGGGCGTGGCACATAAATACAACACTCCCGCCATGCTCTTTCCTCCTTTTTTCCGCTTTTGCGTCAGTAACCGTATATTTCGTAAATCTCCGGCATGTACACCCCCGGTTCCCGGTAAACGACCAGCGGCTTTTCCACCCTCATGCGCGGCCTCCCGCCGCGGTTTGCTTCCAACAGCACCATGTTCGGCTCTTTATCCACAAAAGGATACACAAGCTGCATCCGCTTCGGCTCCAAACGGTATTTCTGCAGGGTCACCATGATTTCCGCCAGCCGGAACGGACGGTGCACCATGTAAAAATTCCCGCCCGGTTTCAACACCTTTGCCGCCTGGGACACCACATCCTCCAGCGTACAGAGGATTTCATGCCTTGCGATTGCCTTTGGCGCATCCGGATTTTTGATTCCGTGCTGTCCGATCATGTATGGGGGATTGCAGGTTACAACGTCAAAGGAGGCAGCGCCGAACAGCGTTCCTGCCTCCTTCATATCCCCCTGCACAATCGCGATTTTCTCCTGCAAATGATTTAATTCCACACTCCGTTTCGCCATATCGGCGCTTTCCGGCTGGATTTCCAGTCCCGTCAGGTGCGCCGCTTCCGTCTTGGCTTCCATAAGAATGGGAATGATTCCGGTCCCCGTTCCCATATCAAGGACCCTGTCTCCCTTTTTTGCCCTGGCAAATCCGGAAAGCAGAACCGCATCCATGCCGAAGCAGAATTTTTCCGGATTTTGGATAATCCGGTAACCGTTTCTCTGAAGCTCGTCCAGCCTCTCGTTTTCTTTCAGATTAATTGTCATCCAGCTTCGACTTTCCTTCCTGCTTTTCCAGTTTCTCCAGCTTCTTCAGTTCCTCGTCAACCTCCACTTTGGAATTCTTATTATGCTTCCTGCGGAACCGGAGCTGGTCCACCCGGTACTCCTGGATTTCCCTCTCGTCGTCTTTCATGATTACAACCTTTACCAATTGGCGCAGTACGTTGACGCTGTGTACCTCCCCCTTGTATCCGTCGTCCGTAGTCACGAAATCGCCCACATTGGGCAGTTTCCGGTTCAATTCCTCGTAGGTTTCCTCCTCGTTTTTCAGGCAGCACATCAACCGTCCGCATACCCCCGATATCTTTGTGGGATTCAGGGAAAGGTTCTGTTCCTTCGCCATCTTAATGGATACCGGGATAAATTCGGAAAGGTAAGTATGACAGCAGAGCGCCCGCCCGCAGATACCCACGCCGCCCACAATCTTCGTCTCATCCCTGACACCGATTTGGCGCAGCTCGATTCTCGTCTTAAATACCGATGCAAGGTCTTTTACCAGTTCGCGGAAATCGATGCGCCCGTCCGCCGTAAAATAGAACAATACTTTGTTGTTGTCAAACGTATATTCCGCGTCAATGAGCTTCATATCCAAATGATGCTTCTTAATTTTTTCCAAACAAATCTTAAAGGCATCCTTTTCCTTCGCCTTATTCGCCGCTTCTTGCTCCATGTCCTTGGGCGTGGCGATGCGCAGCACCGGCTTTAACGGCTGGATGATCTTGTCCCCCTCCATCTCCTTCGGTTCACTGACCACCGTCCCGAACTCGATTCCCCTTGCGGTTTCCACAATAACGTGGTCCCCCTTTTTGACACGGAACCGCCCGGGGTCAAAAAAATATATTTTCCCTGCGGTCCTGAAACGCACTCCTATTACTTTTACCATAATCTATCAACCTCATGAATTTTCCTGAATCGTCAAAAGCAGAAGCTCCATCGTCAAATCAAAGTTCACGTTTGCACTCAGGCGCGCTTTTGCTTTCTCAAGGGAATGGATGATGCATTCGATTCCCTCGTATGTGCTTCTGTCGGCTACCTTTCTAATATACTGTATTTCCTCCCTGAAAATCAAGTGGTTGGCATCATTTGTCGCCTTAAACAGCAGCACGTCGCGGTACCACACCGCAAGAATGTCAAAATAATCATTGACATCCAGCTTGTATTCGCCGATTTTCTTAATCGCCGCCACGATTTCACTGATTTCCATATCGTTAATATATTTCAAAAGGGTAATGGCTTCTTCCTTGACACGGTCAAAATCCTCGCTGGCCGCCAGCATCTTCGCCTTTCCGATATTCCCCCTGGCAAACGCCACGCAGATATCCGCCTTATAGTCCGGTACCTGCATCGTTTCCATTAGGAAACGCTTTACCTGGCTGTCTTTCACCGGCTTCATGTTCCATACCACGCAGCGGCTTAAAATGGTGGGAAGAAGGGAATCCACGTTTGAGGTCAGTATCAGGATAACCGTATACTCCGGCGGCTCCTCCAGCGTTTTTAACAGGGCATTCTGTGCCTGTACCGTCATTTTCTCCCCTTCGTTTATGATATACACTTTATGCGGACTGCTGTATGGCTTGATTCCCACACTCCCGTTAATCTGCCCGCGGATATCCTCCACACCGATGGTTCCCGGTTTTTCGTGGGTTACGTAAATGACATCCGGCTGGTTGCCGGTTGCCATCTGCTTACAGGAATGGCATTCTCCGCAGGGCTCCGTCATTCCCGACGCCCTGTCCGGCTTCTCACACTGAAGGGCAGCGGCAAAAATTTTTGCCACAAACTCTTTCCCGGAGCTCCGTTCCCCGTTGATAATATAGGCATGGGAAATTTTACCAGTCTCCAACGCATTCCGTAAATGTTCCTTCAGTTGTTCCTGACCAATGATATCTGCAAATTTTGCCATCCGTTATCCTCCGTGTGCCGTCAGGTGAAAATATCCAAAAGCAGGCCCCTTATTTCACCAATCATGTTTAAAATCCCTAAATTGTCCTTCTCGTCTTTCACCAACTCCTGTGCCAGCTCATCCAACTTCTCATCCACCAGGCGCACGATACCGTATACCCGGTGCCGCCCCCTCTTATCAAGGAAATTTTCCCGTGAAAACGCATGGGAACGGTTCACGATTTCATTCATGAATTCTTTGACCAGTCCCCGGTACTTTTTCATGTCCTTAATATCCCGGTGTTTCGCCAGTTTATCCCCCTGCATCGTAATTTCTTCCATCAGCGTCGTAAGCCGTGCCTGCAGTTCCTGCTCCTCGATATGGCTGACAAGGGTGAATTTAAAGGTTCCGTCCGTAGGCTGCTGCTGTACCGGCTGCTCCACCGGCGCCGGTTTCATTAGCTGATTCACTTTGATATCCATACCCGCACCCTCCTGTTATTCCATCCGCATTCCCCGTATCTTCCGTTTATCCGTCCACGGTCCAATCCATGACCGGCGGCTTTGCAATGCACACTGTAACCTTATATTTCAATGACCCGTATCATGTTCGTCGTGCCCGATATTCCAAGCGGTACGCCCGCCGTCAGCACCGCCAAATCACCGCGTTTTACATAGCCCGCCTTTTCCACCGCACGAGCCGCCTGCTCGAACAAATCATCCGCCTTTTCCTCTTTTTCGATTAAAATCGGAACGACACCCCAGGAAAGGTTCAACTGCCTGCACACCCTGGGATTGACCGCACATGCAATAATCGGACAGTCCGGTTTATATCTCGATATCATCCCTGCCGTAAATCCCGACATCGTAACCGTAACGATAGCCGCCGCTTTTAAATCCGCGGCAGTCGTACATGTGGCATGGGATATGGCGGTGGTCACGTCCGGTGAAACCGTATCCACTCTCCGCTTCATGCGGGAAGTATAATCGATATCCTTTTCCGAGCGTTCCGCAATCTTCGCCATCGTCCTGACCGCTTCCACCGGATATTTTCCTGCCGCGCTTTCGCCCGAAAGCATGATGGCGGTGGTCCCGTCATAAATGGCATTGGCGATATCCGTCGCTTCCGCCCTCGTGGGTCTTGGATTCTTTATCATGGATTCCAACATCTGCGTCGCCGTAATGACATGCTTGCCCTGCGCTTCCGCCATCTTAATCATCTTTTTCTGAAGCACGGGAACTTCCTCCAAAGGAATTTCCACGCCCATGTCGCCCCTTGCCACCATAATACCGTCGGAAACGGACAGGATTTCCTCCAAGTTCTGAATCCCCTGCATGTTTTCGATTTTTGCAATGATTTTCATGGTACTGTTGTGTTCTTCCAAAATCCTGCGTACTTCCAAAATGTCTTCCTTGCACCTGGCAAACGAAGCCGCTATGAAATCATAACCGAGTTCACAGCCGAATATAATATCCGCCCTGTCGGTATCGTTAATATAAGGCATGGACAAAATAGCGTTCGGCACATTTACCCCTTTATGGTTGGATACCGCCCCGCCGTTTACCACGGTACAAACGATTTCCTCCCCCTTAATTTCCTCCACCAGCATTTCGATTAAGCCGTCGTCAATTAAAATGGACATTCCCGTTTTCACGTCGTTTTTCAGGTTTTTATAAGTGATGGAAGCCCTTTGGGAATCCCCCAGTACTTCTTCCGTGGTCAGAATAAACCTCTGTCCCGCCGTGAGTTCTGCCCTGCCGCCCTCAAAATCGCGCAGCCGGATCTCCGGGCCTTTGGTATCCAGCAGTGTGGCTACGGGAAGGTTCAGCTCGTTACTCACCTTCACCACCCTCGCAAATTTTTTCTTATGCTCCTCATGGGTTCCGTGGGAAAAATTAAAACGTGCCACGTTCATGCCCGCCAGCATCAGTTCTTTTAACTTTTCCTCGCTCTCGCTTGCGGGTCCTATGGTACAGATAATTTTTGTTTTTCTCATGCTTCTTGTCTGCTTCCTTTCTTCCTTCTTATCTATTTTTTTCTTACCTGCTATCTTTTCTTTTATTTTTTCTTTTA
>CANTGP010000016.1 GCA_947653315.1 uncultured Lachnospiraceae bacterium | reverse complement strand
GGAAGGATATTTGGTGGATATCTGCCTGATATACGCCATGATCAGTTTCCTGGCGGTAATCGTATTGACCAAAGTGTACATGGGTGTACATAAGGAAAATGAAAATGCAAAGGAGGAACAGGAAAATGGAAATCATTGAGTGGGTCCGCTTCTTTGCGGGAACGGCGGTCCTTTTGTGCGGACTCTCCATCTTTGTTGTGGAAATATACGGAATATTCCATTTGAAATATGTGCTGAACCGTATGCATGCGGCGGCAATGGGAGATACGCTCGGAATCAGTATATCCCTGATCGGGCTGATGATTTTTTCGGGCTTGAATTTCACCACATTGAAAATGATGCTGATTGTGGTATTTTTGTGGCTGGCGTCCCCGGTTTCCTCCCATTTGATTGCCCGTTTGGAAGTGTCTTCCGGTACGAAAGCGGACGGGCGTTATGAAAAGGACATGATCCTGACGGAAGAAGGGAAGCTGACAAAAGCGGAAAAAAACGGAAAAAACGGTAAGGAGGAATAGGGCGATGCAGTTTTTCCAGTATATTTTATTGAGTTTTCTGGTAGTGTGCGCGATTTCCGTAAGTTTGTCCAAAAAGCTGTTGAATTCGATTATGATTTTCATGTCATACAGCCTCGTGATGTCCGTCATATGGATTTGCCTGGAATCTCCGGACCTTGCCATTACGGAAGCGGCGGTCGGCGCAGGCGTAACCAGCGTCCTGTTCTTTGTGACGCTGAAAAAAATCCATGCCATAGAGGAAAACAGGAAAAATCAGGAAGAAGCGGGGGAGAACAAGGAAAATGAGTAAGCTGAAATCGGAAGAAGAATACCAAAAAACAAAAGCATTCCATTTTTTTCGGTGGCTGTCCGGCAGTAAGGACCCTTATTTGGGAAGGGTGGAAATGAAACCGCAGAAGGAATACGTGGAGGAAGAAACCACGATTCAGGAGCGGATGTGGGAAAAAGAGATGATACGCGACAAGGTCTATGATACGGAGCATAATAAATGGCTGCTGTTTTTCCGGCGTTTTTACCGGATTATGGCGGTGGTGTTCTGTATCATACTGGCAGGGGTACTGCTGTTTACGGTTTCTTACCTGCCTCCCACGGGCAATGCGCGCAATCCCGATAATAATGAAGTGGCGGCACGGTATATTGAAAACGGGATGCAGGAAACGGGAGCGGTAAACGTGGTGACGGGTATGATCCTTACGTACCGTGCCTTTGATACGTTCGGCGAGACGAACGTGCTTTTTATCGCTACCTGCTGCGTCATGATTATGCTGATGGTGGAGGATGCGGAGTTAAAAAAGCAGGAAGTGAAAAACGACCGGCGTTATGAGCCGAAAAACGATGCCATTTTGCAGGGCGTTGCCACCGTCCTGGTGCCGATTATCTTTATTTTCGGTATTTATATCGTGTTAAACGGGCATCTTTCCCCCGGCGGCGGTTTTTCCGGAGGGGCGACGATGGGCGCGGGGCTGATTTTATATGTCAGCGCTTTCGGTTTTAAGAAAACACAGAGGTTTTTTAACGAGGAAGTCTACAAGGTTGCCAAGGTATCGGCGCTTTGCATGTACGGGCTGATCGGGATTTATTATTATGTCATGGGCGCCAACGGGCTGGACAACCACATCCCCCTTGGAACCGCCGGGGATATCATCAGCGCGGGTATTATATTCCCCATTAATATATGCGTGGGCATTGAAGTGGCATGTACGATGTATGCTTTTTATGCCTTATTCCGGAGGGGAGGACTGTAAGGATGGGAACGAATTTATTTACAAATTACGGGGAAGCGGTGGCGATGCTTCTGTTTGTGATCGGTTTCGGTAACCTGATGCTGCAAAGGAATCTGATTAAGAAAATTATCGGACTGAATATCATGGATACGGCGGTCTATTTATTTTTGGCGGAAAAAGGATATATCAGCGGAAGGGTGGCGCCCATTATCGTGGACGGGGTGCAGGATGTGGGGGCGTACATTAATCCGGTTCCCAGCGGTCTTGTACTGACGGGTATTGTGGTTTCGGTATCCGTTTCGGCGCTTATGCTGTCGCTGACCATCCGGTTGTACCAAAGGTACCATACGCTGGATTTGGATGAAATATCCCTGCGTTTGAAAAGGGAGGGATTGTAAAAAATGAGGGAACAAATGGAATTTGTGCAGAACTTTCCCTGTTTTTCCATTATGCTCTGCATGTTTGCGGGAATCATCAGTTCGGCACTGAAAGGGAAAGCCGCGAAAACCGTCAACCGGGCGGTGCTTTGCATTAATATCGTAATGTCGGCGGCAGTACTCCTGTTTACGGTGGAAACCGGGGAGTTTTATGTTTACGTAATGGGCCGTTTTCCGGCGCCCTGGGGCAATGAGCTGCGGGTAGGCGTGCTGGAGGCGGGGATGGCGTTGTTTTTCTGCATCATTATGCTGTTGTCCCTGACGGGGGGAAGGCATAAGCTGGCACAGGAAGTGGAGGAGGGAAAGCACGGTCTGTATTACATACTGACGGATCTGATGTTGAGTTCCCTGCTGGCGCTTATTTATACCAACGATTTGTTTACGGCGTATGTGTTTGTGGAAATCAATACGATTTCCGCCTGCGGTCTGATTATGATCCGGCAGAACGGGCGTACCATCGAAGCGGCGGTACGTTACATGATTATGAGTCTGCTGGGTTCCGGTCTGTTCCTGGTGGGACTGTGTATGCTGTATGATATGACGGGACACCTGTTGATGTCCAATATTAAGGAACAGGTGACGGCGCTGCATCTTTTGAGTCTGGAAGGAAGTTACCATGTGCCGCTGTTGGTGACCATCGCCATAATATCGGTGGGACTTGCCATTAAGAGTGCGCTGTTTCCGTTCCATGCTTGGCTGCCGGATGCTTACGGGTATTCCACGGTTTCTTCGGCGGCGATTCTTTCCAGTTTGGTATCCAAGGGATACATTTTCCTGTTGTTTAAGATTATTTACCGCGTCATAGGGTTTGACGTGTTCCGCGACAGCAAGATTATCAACGTGCTTTTTGTGTTCGGTTTAATGGGGATGGTATTCGGCTCCTTAAGCGCCATTAAGGAAAACGATGTAAGAAGGATGATTGCTTTTTCCTCGGTGGCACAGATTGGGTACATTTATATGGGGATTGGGCTTGGAACACAGATGGGTATGGTGGCTTCCGTTTTCCATGTGCTTTCCCATGCGGCGACGAAGTCCCTGCTTTTTATTGCGGCAATCGGACTGACGGATGTGTCGGGCGGCAGCAGGAATTTTATCGAGCTGACCGGCTCCGGTTACCGGAACCGGATGGCAGGCGCCACGTTTACGGTGGGTGCGCTGTCCATGGTGGGCGTGCCGATGTTTTCGGGCTTTATCAGCAAACTGCTGTTTGCCCAGGCGGCGGTGCAGAATGATGCAAAGATGCTTCCTACTTTGATTGTGCTGGGAATCAGTACCATTTTAAATGCGATTTATTTTATGAAGACGGTAATCCGTATTTATACGCCGGTGGAAGATTCGCAGTATCCCACGGTAACATGGCGGGACGGCAAAAGATATGCGGTTACGCTGGTATGCTTCATCGTACTGAACGTAATTCTCGGCGTTTGTTCCCAGCCGATTGTGGACCTCATCGGCGCGGGATTAAATATGTTTGCATAGGGGGTTGATGTGATGTCTGCAATGCTATTTCCAATCTTATTTCCCATAGCCGCCGGATTGCTGCTGTTCGTGGTGAAAGAGCCAAAAAACCGGAAATTACTGACATATCTGACCGGAACAGGGCTGCTTGTTACGGGTGGTTTTGTGGCGTATGTGCTGGCCCGTGTCCCGGCGGACGGACAGGGCATGATCCTGTTCCAGTTGACGAAGGCGCTTCCGGTGTATTTGAAGGCGGACAGGCTGGGATTTTTGTTTGCGGCAGTGGTGACGGTAGTATGGGTGCTTGCCGGGTTTTTCTGTTTTTCTTATATGGAACCCCATAAGGGAAAGCGGGAGGACGGGGAAAAACGGTTTTACGGGTTTTATTTAATTGTATATGGAATCTTAAACGGATTGGTATTTTCCGGGAACCTGATAACGTTTTATATGTTTTATGAATTGATGACGCTTTTGTCCATGCCTTTGGTGTTGCATACCGGAAGCAGGGAAGCGGTGATGGCAGGATTAAAATATTTATTTTATTCGTTCTGCGGGGCTTATATGGCGCTGTTCGGGCTGTATTTCCTTTACCGGTACGGCAATACGCTGACTTTTACGCCAGGCGGGGTACTGAACCCGGAGCTGACGGCGGGGAAGGAAGGGCTGTTGTTGGTGGCGGCGTTTTTCATGATTCTTGGTTTCAGTGTGAAAGCCGGTATGTTTCCGCTTCATGCATGGCTGCCTGCCGCGCATCCGGTAGCCCCTGCCCCTGCCAGTGCGGCGTTGTCGGCGGTGATTGTAAAAGCGGGCGTGCTCGGTATGATTCGTGTGGTTTATGATATGTTCGGCGCGGACTTTATCCGGGGGACATGGGTGCAGACGGTGTGGATGTCGCTTGCCCTGCTTACGGTATTCATGGGTTCCATGCTGGCGTTTCGGGAAAATGTGCTTAAGAAAAGGCTGGCGTATTCCACGGTCAGCCAGCTTTCCTACATCCTGTTCGGACTTGCCCTGCTGCAGCCTGCCGCCATGGAGGGTGCGCTGCTGCATGTGGTGTTCCATGCATTTATTAAATGCGCCTTGTTTCTTTCTGCAGGAGCCATCATCCATAAGACGGGCAAAACAAAGGTGGACGAGCTGCGGGGCATCGGTAAGCAGATGCCGGTGACGGTATGGTGTTATACGGTCGCTTCGCTGGCATTAATCGGAATACCGCCCGCCAGCGGGTTTATCAGCAAATGGTTTTTGGCGCAGGGGGCGCTTGATTCCGGCATTCCGGTATTTTCATGGCTGGGACCGGTGGTATTGTTAATCAGTGCGCTGCTGACGGCAGGTTATCTGCTGCCGGTTACCATGAGGGGTTTTTTTCCCGGTTCCGGTTATCGGTACCCGGAGGAGGGAGGGAAATCGAAAAAGCTGTTCTTTTCCCTGACAAAAGAAGCGTCTCCCCTTATGCTTGTGCCGCTGTTGGTTTTGGCGGTGCTGGCGGCAGCGCTCGGGATGTTTCCGAATCCGCTGGCGGATTATGTCTCCGGGATTGCGGCGGGGCTTTTATAGACAGGAGAATAGGTTTTGCGCAGAAAGCAGCGCGGAAATGAGGTAAATAATGAGTGAAATGATGTTGCTGACTGTTATATTATTGCCGGTGGTAACCGGTGTGCTGGTGCCGGCGGTTCCTTTTCGAAAGAGATGGCATATGGAGGTATTCCTGGAGACATTGGTGTGCGTAAATTCCCTGTTGGTATGGGCGCTTCTTTCCCACAGGCCGGAGGAAACCTTTGTATTGGCAAATTTTACGGGAAATCTTTCCATTGCGTTCCGGGTGGACGGAATGGCAATGGTATTTGCCGGTTTGGTTTCGTTTCTTTGGCCCTTTGCCACCTTATTTGCCTTTGAATATATGACGAAAGAAAAACACGAAAAGGTATTTTTCCTGTTTTATACCATGACTTATGGGGTGACGCTGGGAATCGCGCTGGCGGGCAATCTTCTGACCATGTATTTCTTTTACGAACTGCTGACGCTGGTGACGGTGCCCCTTGTGATGCATACGCTGACGCGGGAAGCGATACTGGCGAGCCGTAAATACCTGTATTATTCTTTGGGCGGCGCGGCGTTTGCGTTTATCGGGCTGATTTTTATCATAGTATACGGAAATACTACGGATTTTGTCCTCGGAGGTGTGCTGGACGCGGCGAAAATCGGGGGAAAAACCAATTCCCTGCTTTTGATTTACGTGATTGCGTTTATGGGATTCGGCGTGAAGGCGGCAATCTGTCCGTTTAATTCATGGCTGCCGCAGGCGGGCGTTGCCCCGACGCCGGTGACGGCGCTGCTTCATGCGGTGGCGGTGGTGAAGGCGGGCGCCTTTGCCATACTCCGGCTTACGTATTACAGTTACGGCGCCGATTTTCTGCGGGGGACCTGGGCGCAGTACGTGACCATGGGAGTGGTGATGTTTACGATTGTTTACGGGTGCAGCCGGGCGGTAAAGGAAACGCACATTAAACGCCGGCTGGCATATTCCACCATCAGTAATTTGTCCTATATTCTTTTCGGGGCGGTTATCATGACGCCGCTTGGATTGGTGGGGGCGCTGTCCCATATGGTGTTCCACGCATTTATGAAAATCTGTTCGTTCTTCTGTGCGGGCGCCATCATGCACCAAACGGGAAAGCATTATGTGCATGAGCTGGACGGGATGGGAAAGAAGATGCCCTGGGTATTCGGTATCTTTACGGTGTCGGCACTGGCGCTGATGGGTGTGCCGGGGCTGGCGGGGTTTATCAGCAAATGGAATCTGGCGTATGCCGCTGTGGAAAGCGGCTTCGTGCCCGCCTATTTCGGAATCGGATGTCTGTTGGTTTCGGCGCTTTTAACGGCCATTTACATGCTGACGATTGTCGTAAGGGCATTTTTCCCGGCGGCAGGTTTCGATGAAGGGAAGCTGCGGGACATAAAGGACCCTAACTGGAAGATGCTGCTGCCCCTTATGGTGTTTACCGTGATGATGGTTGTTTTCGGGTTGTTTTCCGCGCCGTTTGTGTCGTTTTTTACCGATGTGGCGGAAGGGATTTACTGACCGGTTGTTGCGTATGAAATGATTTTAAGATGGGAGGTTGCCAAATGGAAGGAAACGGGATGCTTGTTTTTTTAGTGTTTTTTCCGATGGTTGGCGCATTGGTGACTTATTTGGTCGGAAGGAAAAATAAGACGGCGAGGGATTATGCGGCGGATGCGGTGACGGCGGTTGAGTTTGCGGCGATGCTGTATGTAGCCGCAGCGTATGGGGGCGCCGCCGGATGGATTGACCATGCGCCGTCAGGGCCGGAAAACCTGGCGGGGTATGTAACTTATGGGGGAATCCGCGGTTTTTGCGGTTTCGGGCTCCATTTTTCACTGGACGGGTTCCGCGTATTGTACGGATTGGTGGCTTCGTTTATGTGGCTGTTTTCCACGCTGTTTTCCAAAGAATATTTTGCCCGTTACCGGAACAGGAACCGGTATTATTTCTTTCTGTTGGTAACGCTGGGCGCTACGATGGGTGTGTTTCTGTCGGCGGATTTGTATACCACGTTTATTTTCTTTGAAATCATGTCCTTTACTTCCTATGTGTGGGTGGCGCATGACGAAAAGGCGGATTCGCTGCGGGCGGCGGATACGTACCTCGCAGTGGCGGTTTTTGGCGGCTTGGTGATGCTGATGGGGCTTTTTTTGCTCTATCACGTCGCGGGGACGCTGGATATCCGGGAACTGTATGAAATATGTGCGGACATTTTACACGGTTCCGGGGCGGAATATGGTGAAAAGGTACGGATGCTTTATGTGGCGGGTACGTGTATGCTGTTCGGTTTCGGTGCAAAGGCGGGTGCGTTTCCGCTGCATATCTGGCTGCCGAAAGCGCATCCGGTGGCTCCCGCCCCTGCCAGTGCGCTTTTGTCCGGTATCCTGACAAAAGCGGGTATTTTCGGTATTTTGGTGGTGAGCTGCAATTTGTTTTTTCACGACGGAAAGTGGGGAACGCTGATTCTTGTCATAGGTGTGGTAACAATGGTTTTGGGTGCGGTGCTGGCGCTGTTTTCCGTTAATTTAAAGCGCACGCTGGCGTGTTCTTCCGTGTCGCAGATTGGATTTATCCTGGTGGGAATCGGGATGCAGGGTTTGCTGGGCGGTGAAAACAGTCTGGCAGTCAGGGGTTCGCTGCTCCACATGGTAAACCATTCCCTGTTTAAGCTGGTATTGTTTATGGCAGCAGGCGTTGTGTACATGAATATCCATAAGCTGGATTTAAACGAAATCAGGGGATTTGGGCGGAAGAAACCGTTATTGCAGTTCATTTTTCTGATGGGCGCTTTGGGAATCGGGGGTATACCGCTTTGGAGCGGTTATATCAGTAAGACATTGCTTCATGAGAGCATCGTGGAGTATACGCACGCCCTGCAGGCGGGACATTTGCAGGCATGTATATTCGGGTCGGGTGCCATGAAGGGAATCGAGTGGATCTTCTTAATCAGCGGCGGATGTACGGTCGCCTATATGTTGAAATTGTATGTGGTTTTGTTCCTGGAAAAAAATAATGACGGGAAAGTACAGGACGCTTATGATGCGATGGGCGGGAAATATATGGACAGGGTGAGTGCGTCTGCCTTAACGGCGGGGGCTCTGCTGTTTCCCGTCATGGGTGTCCTGCCGGATATTCTCATGAACCGTATCGCAAAGTTGGGCGAGGATTTCATGCATCCGGGTATCGTGGAAGCAGTCCGGTATTTCAGTATCACCAACCTGAAAGGCGCGCTGGTTTCCGTTGCCGTCGGCGCGGCCATTTATTTCATCCTGATTCGGAAATGGATGATGAAAAAGGAGGAAAACGGTACGGTATACGTGGACCGCTGGAATCCGTACTGGGATTTGGAAAATGCGGTTTACCGCCCGTTATTACTTAAAATCCTGCCCATGGTCTTTGGCGTGGCATGCCGGATTTTGGACAGTCTGTTGGACGGCATCGTAGTGCTGCTTAGGAAGACGGTATACAGGGACAGTAAAATTCCCCATGAACTGGAGGAGGGGAATTACCTGACCCATGTGGCGGGAATGGGGATGGACAATCTGGTCCGTTTGATGAACCGAACGGTATGGAAGAAACATCCGCATAAAGATGATTATGAGCATAAGCTGGCAATGAAGCATGAGGAATTGGCAGAGGACGGTACGATTATCGGCAGGAGTCTTTCGTTCGGCCTGCTGCTGTTCTGTACGGGGCTAATCCTGACGCTTGTGTATTTATTGTGGTAAGGGCAGTGACCCATGCGTTTTTTTCCGTTTTGCAAAGACGGAGAGTGTGACGACGGCTCCGGCAATTAACGGAAGGTAGAAACCGATCCCCCTCGTGACGCACATGGATGCGGCGAGGGTGCCGCCCGTGAAAACAGGGGCGAAAACGGTATGGTACATGAGTTCCGATATGCCCTGCGCGCCGGGCAGGGGAAGCATGTCCACGGCAATATAGACGGAAGCCTGGAGCAGGATTACCGTGAGCGCATGACATCCGGTAAGCCCCATACCGCGGTAAATAAGGTACGTCAGCACAAACAGGCTGCACCTTTGCAGGAAAGTGCAAAAAGCGACAAACAATATTTTGGATTTATGGGAAAGGAAAAACCGGAAAGCATCCTGGTAATCGGCAGTCAGCCGCCGGAAGGATGCTTTTCTTTTTTCCGAAGGTTTGCACAGACCAAGCCGGACGGCGGCTTTTTCCACGGAAAAGAACAGTTTTTCCATCCATGTCCCGTGGAACATGACAAGCAGCAGCAGAACCACCAGCAGGATGTTTAAAAACAATCCCAAACCATACAGGGAAATATAGTTTCCCAAATATGCGGTAAGCCCGTTTCCCCAAAAAAGGAGCAGTCCCGTACCGATGACCGCCAGTACCAGTTTATACAGGAGGGCGACGGTCATGAGCGTCAATGTGGCATCCCCAAGGGCAATGCCGTCTTTTTTCATGGCAATGAGCTGGGCGGGCTGTCCGCCGGTGGCGGAGGGTGTGATGCCGGAAAAGAAAAAACCGATGAAGGAATAGCCGAAACAACGCAGCAGGCGGACGTTTTTCTGTGTAAGGCGCAGAAGGTACCATATCATAAAGCCTTCGGCGCAGACAAAGAAAAGGGCGCAGCAGACGGAAAGAAAGAGTGGGAGGCGCTGCATGGTTTTTACGGCAGATAAAATATCTTCGGTATTATTGCGGCTGAATACGGTATAGTAGGTTAACAGCATCAGGAGCAGGAAAAACAGGAATTGGAATCCCTGCCGTAATGTTTTCTTTACGGTTGTTTTGTTTTGGTATTTGGACGGTGGGTATTTCATCTTCATAAAGTCTCCTATGCGGTAATGATGCCTGCGCCAAAATGTTTCCGTATGGCAGTGTATCCGTTTTGGCGGCAGAATGTTTCCAGTGCGCCTTCATAAAGGATATCCTGTTTTGGGTATTCGTAAAAATCCCTTGGCGTGACCAAAGAAAAATGTTTTTGGAAGAAAAGCACGCCGTTTTCTTCCAAAAGCCTTGCCAGGAAGGAAGAACAGGTGTAGTGGTTTTTTTGGTAAAATGGTTTTTCCATAAGCAGAAACGGCAGTCCCAAAAGGCAGTAATGAAAGCGGAACCGGTTTCGGTAGCATTGGGAAAGCTGAAGGGCGATGCGCTGTTTTTGCTCCTTCGTACAGGTTATGGCATATATTTTGTAACGGGCGGTGGGAAATGCCTGTAAAATCCGCACCGGGTTTTCCTTCTCAAATCCCGCGAAAAAGGGCAGGAATGGATTGCGCCTGCCTACGCTGTATGCTTCTTCCAGGTTTTGGTCCAAGGATAAAACCACATGGATATAGTCGAGTTTAATGGTTTTGCGTATCATCCATGCGAAAATACCGGGCGTGTCGACCAGCGCAATATATAATTTTTCGTTTGCCGTCTGGATTTTGTCTGCTTCCGGTTTTTTTTCCGTATTTATCACTTTTGTCTTCATTCCTGTCTTTATTCCTGATTTTGTTCTTGCCTTTATTTCAGTCTTCATTTCCATATCCACATTCCTATTCGTCTTTATTCCCGCGAGCAACGAGCCAAGTAGCCGCATTTGTGCGGATATTTGGCGACTGCCGCGTGGGTCAATACCCACACATCGCAGATGTGTTGCGCTCTGCAGCGCTGGGAGATTGATGCCCCGTTGTTTGCAGCGGGGTTGTTGACTTCCATATGATTTCCGGTTCCTATGAATTCCATAGTTTGTCCGTTTCTTAATTAAACTGGTAAATTTTCCGTGCTGTCCGGTATCCCGTGACGGTGACAAACCGTCCTGTTTTTCCCGGCAGGAACGTAAAACCGCTGAGCGTCGTAAAGCGGAGTTTCCGGTACATGTTTTTATGGTTCAGTTTCATATAATTCCATAATTCGCTCCTTTTCTTCCAGGCTTCGTCGGAGTTGATAAGGAGCAGGTGGATGGATGAAATCGCCATCATAATCGATACATTCCGCATCATATATCTTGCCAGCTTCGGGTATTGCCGTGCCACTTCCCGTAAATCCACGCAGTCGGCGACAAGTTTTGTCACGTAAATCTGCTGGTCGATGCGCTTCTTAAGAACTTCTTCATTGACGGACTGGTCTTCCCGCCCGATAAAATAATGGTATAAGTCGGTATCAATGTAATAAATACTCTTTACATAAGGCAGCGGGCGGTATGCGAAAATATTGTCCACATAAAACGTATGCTCCGGCAGCGTCACCCCGCTTTTTCTTAAGACCTCCGTGCGGAAAATCAGGGAATGCATAACAAGATATTGGGAAGGGGCAAAAATACCGATATCATTCCAGCCGAGCATCTGTCCTTCCTTAAAGACATTCCGGTAGGAAATGGTTTTTTTCTTATTTTCAAGCAAATGGTCATAAACATAATTGCAGACAATCATATCCGCAGGTGTCTGTTCCCTGTTCCAATGCATAATACGGAAAAGGACTTTCTGCAGGGAACGGGCATCCAGCCAATCATCGGAATCCACGACTTTAAAATACTCGCCCTTTGCGGCAGCCAGCCCTGCGTTGACGCCGGAGCCGTGTCCGCCGTTTTCCTTATGGATGACCCTGACCGTGCCGGGAAATTGTTTGGCGTATGCATCGGCGATTTGAGGCGTGGCATCCGTGGAACCGTCGTCCACAATAATAATTTCCACTTCGTCCCGGTAAACCAGCAGGGAATCGATGCAGCGGCGCATATAGTCCTGGGAATTGTAACAGGGAACGGTAAATGTAATGTATTTCATATGTTCTGTCTCCTTTTTCCGGTTTGTTATTTTGTGTTATTTATCATAACGGGATTCCCTTGGAAAAATCTTCAAGGGTAATTACTATTTTTTATGATAAGGGGAAAAAATGAAAATTTCGGGAGAAGGTTTCTAAAGAATTTCTTACGATTTTATTAGGATAACCAAGGTATTGTTTTCCACAATGTTTTCGAATATAATGAAACCAATGGAGGAATGGACATGTCTGGGGTGAGAGGGCGGGAAGGTACCTTTACTTTAAATAAAAAAGAAGCCATCCACAGGTGGTTTGCATATATGGAAGGATATTCCGGTATCTTGGTGGAAAAGGAACTGGAGCGGATTGGTTATGACAGGGTGCATACGTTATATGATCCCTTTGGCGGATGCGGAACCAGTCTGCTTACGGCTTCCCGCCATCATATTATCCCTTTTTATTCCGAAGTGAATCCTGTCATGGGATTTGTTTGTGACGCGAAAATCAACCATGTTATCCATATCAGGGAGTCGGCACAAAAGCGGCGGCTTTTGAGGGAACATTACCGGTATGTGTCGGGGATGGGACTGGCAGTCAGTCCGGTATCCGATTACCAGGGGTTTGAAAAATTTTACGATGCCGACAGGCTGTCCGTTTTGCTGCAGATTTTGGCAGTCATTGATGAAATAGAGGATGAGGATGTAAAAAATGTCTGCCTTGTGGCAATCGCATCCATTGCCGTCCAGGTATCGAAAATGGTCAGGCGCGGGGATTTAAGGTATGCTAAGGGAAGCGAAAAAGAGGGCGTAAACCAAAACGTGAAAGAAGTATATTTGGAGAAACTCCGTCAGGTCATTCAGGATATCGAGGATGAAGAAGCCGGGTTATTTACCGAGGTCATACGGATAGCCGATGATGCAAGGGATGTCAGGGGCAGTAATTTGTTTGACTGTGTGATTACGTCCCCGCCGTAT
The DNA here is from genome assembly GCA_947653315.1 of uncultured Lachnospiraceae bacterium. Lineage (GTDB taxonomy): Bacteria > Bacillota > Clostridia > Lachnospirales > Lachnospiraceae > Kineothrix. The sequence goes on along the minus strand of CANTGP010000016.1, from coordinate 3,429 downwards.
TTGAACGGAACCAATTATGTCAGGAACACGAAACTGGAATTGAAACTGCTTGGGTTTGTGGAGAATGAGAAAGATTTGCCGCCGCTGCATTCCAAGGGAATTATGGCGGGAATTAACAGTGTTTCCAAAAGAAGCCATGTGGAAATCCTGCCCTGCGTGAAGCCCTATTTGGACGAATTGGAACCGGTTGCATATGATAAGAGGATTCCGGTCATGGTTGCCGGATATTTTTATGATATGGACAGGGTGATAAGAAGTTTGGGGGAAACGGTGAAGCCTGCCGGGTCTTTTATTATGGATATCGGGGATTCCGCGTTTTCCGGGGTGCATATCCCGACCCATGTGCTGCTGGAACGGATTGCGGTATCCCACGGGTTTGAAAAATACGGAGAGGAAGTGCTGCGGGTGAGGCATTCCAAGAACGGAACGGAATTGTCCCAACGGGTGCTCCGGTTTCGGAACGCTAAGGAGATGTGACGTGTATGTCATATTCATTTGAAGAAAATGCCAGATTATTTGTGGAGGAGCTGCCATACCGGCAGGGGGAATATGCCGGAAGGAATTGGGGACATCCGTGGCATTCTTTGTGTTCTTACCACGGAAAACTGAAACCTGCCATAGCTCATTTTCTGGTGCAGGCGTTCACGGGGGAAGGGGATGTGGTTTTGGATCCCCTGTGCGGGGTCGGTACCATACCTTTGGAAGCCTGCTTACAGGGCAGGGTGGGAATCGGCAATGATTTAAGCCGGATGGCCTATGCCGTTACAAAGGCGAAGGTGGAACATCCGGAACGGGAAAGCGTGGATGCGGCAGTGGAAAATTTGGGAGCATACATAGAAGCGCATAAAAGGGAATACTGCGTTACTCCCCTGCCTTATTCTGATTTTGGATTTAACGGGAAAGTGCCGGAATATTTTCATCCGGATACGTATTGTGAGATACTTGCGGCGCGGGAATATTTTAAGAACAGGGAACTGACGCCGGAAGAAGCCATGGTATTGGCATGTTTTCTCCATGTACTGCACGGAAACAGACCATATGCGTTGTCAAGGAATTCGCATCCCCTTACCCCGTATAAACCGACGGGGGAATTTGTGTATAAAAATGTCATCGGGCATATACGGAACAAGCTGGATTTATCCTACCGGAAAATAGAGCCGGATAAGCTGCATACCGGAAAAGCGCTGTGCGGCGATTTTCATAAAATAGATTCTTGTTTTGCAGGGAGTGTGGATGCCGTGATTACCTCGCCGCCTTTTGCAGGTTCCATGAAGTTTTATATCCAAAACTGGCTGCGGCTTTGGTGCGCCGGTTGGGAGGAAACGGATTATAAACAGGCAGACACGGATTTCCTCGAAGCGAAGCAGAAGAAATCCATGGATGTCTATTATGATTTTTTTGCGTTATGCAGTAAGATGTTAAAACCGCACGGAAAAGTCATCCTGCATCTCGGTCATTCAAGGGAATGCAATATGGCGGACGAACTGGAGCAGCGTGCAAGAGAGAGGTTCCATGTGGTGTACCGGGGCGCGGAAAATGTGGAGCATATGGAGAAACACGGCATAAAGGATAAAGGCGCCACATTTGAACACCAGTATTTATTCTTGGAGAAGCGTTAACGGAAACACACTTCATCGTATGGTTATGGTGGTGGGATATTGATGCCGGATTTGCCGGTATTCTTCTATTAAATCAATATCTTTGAAATCCATATCCGTATCGATCACCCTGACGATGGCGGCATATATTTTATCCGCCTCCAGCTTACCGTCATGTGTTTTTTGGTAATCCGGCTGGCTTAAGAAATCGTCAAAAAACCAAACCACATGTTTCCTTAATAAACGGATGACTTTTCCGTTGGCCTTTCTGGAATGCAGAATGTCCAAAGGAATCCCTGTGATTCCGGATAAGCGTTCCAGTTCTTCTTCGCTGTAATAATCCACCGGAAAGTGGTCGGATTTTTGGGAGTTATGGGTGGAACAAAGGCACGTTGCCGTTTCGTCCAGCCGGTACAGGAAAGCAAGGGGCATGGTATGGTCCAAAGCCATTTCCTGTTTGCTGATTTGTTTTTGGCATTTAAAGCAGCGGCGGTGGAATTTATTCCAAATATAATCCGTAAATTCCTTTTTTTGTTGTTTGCGGAATGTAAAATGGATAAAATCTTCGTCTAAGAGGTTATCCACAAGCGCTTCTATGGCACGGCGGCGCAATCCGTCTTCCCTGCGCTGCTGGGGATTCCGCATGGGATTCAGTTTGGCGTTTACGAAGTATTTCTTGCAGGCTTTGCATTCAAGCTGGTGTCCGTAGCGGCTCCGGATGACGGGCTGTCCGTTTTCCGTTTGGTAACATCCCAGCTCCCGGTAATAGCGGATAGTGTCCGGGGACAATTCGTCATGGTTGTCAATCCGGTAACGGGAGAACGTGGGATGGGTACAAGGAGCCCTTTTTTTACAGTGCAGCGCAAATGCCATGGTATGCAGTTCGTTTTCCGTTTGGATAGGCAGATAGCGGGAACACCGGTTGCATCCTTTGAAAACAACCGGAATGCCCTCCTCAAGGTCTTCCCCATGGTTTACCAAATAGGTCTCAAAGGGCAGCGTTGCATCAAAATAGTAAAGGTATGGAATGCAGAGGGAGGTTTTTTGGTGAAAGAAAAACCAAAATTTCCCTGCCTCGTTTCTGTCTTCCTCCATGGCATCTTCCCCGGCGCTACGGTAATAACGGGAAGTAACCGTTCCGAAATTAAAACCGGTAAAAAATAATGTGGTTCCGACAGGGGCGGAAATCTTCATGTTTACCGAAACATCGTGGATTTCAAAATCCTGTGCGGCGGAAAGGGCAAACTCTTTGTGAAATCCGATAGGATTCCAAATTCCTTTTTTCGGTTCATGGGAATAAACATTTTCCTCGTTTACGGTCTCATTCCTGTGCGTATAGGACAGCTTACATAGTAGGGAGACAGGTTCACTGGAATAGATGTATCCCCCAAATGCCAGGAGCCCCATTTGGCGTTCAAATAATTCGGCAAACACACAGTTTTTCCTGTAAAAATGAAAAATTGTGGTCGGTTGCGTGGTGCTGTATTTTGCGGATGGGAGAATTATGCACTCCCCGCCCGTCTTTAATCCTGAAACGTGGTATCCGCTGCGTCTTGTGACACTGCGGCGGTGATAAGTACGGAATTCTTTTACTGTCATGCGTATTCTCCTTATATTTTTTTGAAAAATTCAGCGGGGTCTGTTTCCAATGCCGTAAGTATTCTGTATATGGCATAAAAGGAAACGTTTTTTTCACCGCGTTCAATGGCGCCGATATAAGTCCGGTCATAACCTGATAATCCGCCAAGTTCTTCCTGTGATAAACCGCATTCAATGCGGATTTCCCGGATGGCTTCCCCTGCAAGACGGCTGAAATTGTCTTTTTCTATAA
>CANTGP010000015.1 GCA_947653315.1 uncultured Lachnospiraceae bacterium | reverse complement strand
GGGGCTTTATATTTCCTGCATCGAGGAAATCGCCTATAAAAGAGGGTTTATTACAAAAGAGCAGCTTTTGAAGCTGGCGGAACCATTGATGAAGACGGATTACGGGAAATATATGGTAGAGGTTGCGAATGGGCTCTAATGTAAAGAAAATGGTTATTTTCATGATCATCTTCATGTTCGCTGCCGTCATAGGTATCGTTGTATACGATAACCGGGATTCCATTTGGAACCGGACGGAGGAAACCATGGCGGAGCAGGGGGCGGAAGGAAATGCGGCAGGGGAACCGGGAGGACAGATCGGGGACAATACCCGTGCGTTTCTGTCGGATGAAACCTTTTTCGACTCGGACAAACTTCCTTATTCTTCCATTGAAAAGTATGAGGGAAAAGGGCTGTCGCTGTTAATGACTTCCGTGGAGAAAGACCTGAGGATACAGATTGTGGACAATGCCGGCAATTTGGTGACGGGGGAAAATTTCTGCGTCGTGCTGAACAAAGGAAACGAATATACCGATGACGACCAGGACGGCATTATCTATATCGAGCATTTGCGTGCCGGCGATTACGCGGTGGAATTAAAAGAACTGGACGGTTACATGGTGCCGGGCGCCCCGACGCAGATTACCGTAAAACAGAGTGTGGAATATGTGGTGATTGACGACATTAACCTGCTGATTTATACGGAGGATGAAATTAACGCGGAGCTGGAAGACTTGGAGGCGAATGAAGCGCTGGAGGATGCGGACAGTTCCGAGATTACGAAGATACAGGACGGCAAGGCAAACGCCAAGTTCGGAATCGATGTGTCCAAATGGAACAAGGAGATCGATTGGGACAGGGCGAAACAGGCGGGCGTGGAATTTGCCATTATCCGTTTGGGCTACCGGGGGGCTACCACGGGCGCTTTGGTGGAAGACCCCTATTTTGAGAAAAACATGAAGGGGGCTGCCAGTGCGGGAATACCGGTTGGCGTTTACTTCTTCACACAGGCAGTGGATCCGGTGGAAGCCGTGGAAGAAGCCAGCATGGTCATTACGCTTTGCAGGGACTACCGTTTGGATTACCCGGTATTCATCGATACGGAAGGACTCGGCGGGAACGGCAGGGCGGACGGGCTGGATGTGGAGGCGCGGACATCGGTCTGTGCGGCATTCTGCAAGACGATAGAGGGCGCGGGTTACCGTGCCGGTGTGTACAGTTCGAGGAACTGGTATAACGAAATGCTGGATGTGAGCCGTTTGAACAATTTCATTATATGGCTTGCCGAATACCGGGATGTGCCGCTTTACCAGGGGTATTACCATATGTGGCAGTATACTTCCGGCGGAAAAGTGGACGGCATCGAAGGCAATGTGGACTTTAACTTAAGTTACTTAAGGATTGACGATACGCAGACCGGGGAACAGGAAGGAACCTATCTTCTGCCGGAAGGGGAGGGCGGTACGGAACCGGACGGGGCGGAACGTGACGGGGACGAACTGCCGGAAGCCGAGGAAGACGGACGTGGCGGAAATAACGGGGAGGAAGCGCCTGCGGGAGCAAACGGAACCGGACGGGGCGGTGAGGACCAACCTGCCGGAGAAAACGGGAATGACCGACAATAGAGGAAAAGGAGTTTGGGAAAATGGGAAAAATAACGGTGGAAACTTGTGAAATAGAAGGGCTGAAAGTCATTACCCCTACCGTGTTCGGGGATGCCAGGGGCTATTTTATGGAAACTTATAATTATAATGATTTTAAGGAGGCCGGCATCGACCAGGTTTTCGTGCAGGACAACCAGTCCGCATCCAAAAGAGGGGTACTCCGCGGGCTGCATTTCCAAAAACAATTTCCCCAGGATAAACTGGTTCGCGTGGTAAGCGGCGAGGTATTTGACGTGGCGGTGGATTTAAGGAAAGGGAGCAGGACGTTCGGAAAATGGTTCGGCGTGTTATTGTCGGCGGAAAATAAGAAACAGTTTTTTATCCCGAAGAATTTTGCCCACGGTTTCCTGGTGCTGTCCGATTATGCGGAGTTTGCGTATAAGTGTACGGATTTCTACCATCCCGACGACGAGGGCGGAATCTTGTACAACGATCCGGGGATTGGCGTGGAATGGCCCATTCCGGAGGGGATGGAATTGATTATGGCCGATAAGGATAAGAATTGGGGCGGTATCAGGGAATTTACCGCAGCGCAGTCGTGAGGAAACAGGCGGCAATGGGTACGTTTTATACCCTTGCCGCTGCTTTGGCAATTACGGTACTGGCACACCACAATCCGCTGGCGGATCCGGTGACGGAGCAGATGAAGAAGGTGATGGCGTGTCTGCTGGTGGGTTTTATCTGCTTTATTTTCGGCATTTTTTATGACAGGCTGACGGTGTTGCCAAAGGAGCTGTACCAAAGCCGCAGGCTGATTTGGAAGCTGGCAAAGAATGATTTCAAGAAGCGTTATGCCGGTTCTTACCTCGGCATGGTTTGGGCGTTTGTACAGCCGGTGGTAACGGTGGTGATGTATTGGATTGTATTTGACCGGGTATTCGATACCAGGAGCCAATTGGTGGCGGGCGGGGTTGAGGTGCCCTATGTCTTGTACCTGACGGCGGGGCTGGTGCCGTGGTTTTATTTTAACGAAGCGCTGACCAACGGGACTACGGCGCTGTTGGAATATAATTACCTGGTAAAAAAGGTGGTATTTAAAATCAGTATCCTGCCCATTATAAAAGTAATAGCGGCCACGTTCATCCATGTTTTTTTTGTCGTGGTACTGTTTCTCATTGCCATTGCTTACGGGTATTATCCGAGCGTCTATACGCTCCAGATATTTTATTACAGTTTTTGTGAATTTATCCTGGTGCTCGCCATCAGTTATACGACCTGTGCGGTGGTAGTGTTTTTCAGGGATTTGCAGCAGATTATCAGTATTGCGCTTCAGATTGGCATGTGGGCGACGCCGATTCTGTGGGATATTTCCATGCTTTCGGATCAGATAAAGCCTTTGTTTAAGCTAAATCCCATGGTTTATATCGTCAACGGCTACCGCAGCGCGATTTATGAACAGGAATGGTTTTATGAACATTTTTATTCTTCCACGTATTTTTGGATTTTTACGGTGACGCTGTTTTGCGTGGGTTCCCTGATTTTTAAGAGGCTGAAAGTACATTTTGCGGATGTGCTGTAAGACCGGCCGGAATGGAGAAGTGGCTCGTGGACGAGAAAAAGATAGCAATCCGGGTTACGGATTTGGATAAAGTATATAAGCTGTACGAGAAACCTTCCGACCGGATGAAGGAAGCGCTGGGACTGTCCAAACGGAAACGTTACAAGGCGCACCATGCCTTGTCCCAGGTGAATATGACGGTGTACCAGGGGGAGACGGTGGGGATTATCGGTACCAACGGGTCGGGCAAGTCCACCATCTTAAAGATTATTACCGGCGTACTGAACCCGACGGCGGGGGAAGTGAAAGTGAACGGACGCATTTCCGCGCTTTTGGAGCTGGGCGCGGGTTTTAATATGGAATACAACGGCATCGAGAATATTTATTTGAATGGGACGATGATTGGCTTTTCCGAAAAGGAAATTGAAGCGAAAATGGCGTCCATTTTGGAGTTTGCCGATATCGGGGACTATGTATACCAGCCGGTGAAAACATATTCCAGCGGTATGTTTGTGCGTTTGGCGTTTGCGGTGGCGATTAATATTGAACCGGAAATCCTTATTGTGGATGAGGCACTGTCGGTGGGGGATGTGTTTTTCCAGGCAAAATGCTACCATAAATTTGAGGAATTCAAACGGATGGGTAAGACGATTCTGTTTGTCAGCCATGATTTGAGCAGTATCAGCAAATACTGCGACCGGGTGGTGTTGTTAAACCAGGGAACGAAGCTGGGTGAGGGGACGCCCAAGGAGATGATTGATATTTATAAGCGCGTGCTGGTGGGGCAGTATGCGGTACCGGAGGATAAGGAGAGTCTGTTAAATGACCGTGAGCTGGCTGCAGCCGCGGAGAGGAGCGTAACGGGCAAAAAGAATACGGCAAAGGCGGAGGGTCCGGCGGGGGTCAATCCGGAGCTTTTGGAGTACGGGAATAATGCGGCAAGAATTACGGAGTATTTTATTACGGATGAAGCGGGGATACATACCACGGCGGTCATCAAGGGGCAGGAATTTACGCTTCATATGAAGGTGGAGTTTATGGAGGATGTTCCGGCGCCTATTTTTGCTTTTACCATAAAGAATATTAAGGGGACGGAGATTACGGGAACGAATACGATGGTGGAGAAGGCATTTTTGGATTCGGTGAAGGCAGGGGGGAAAAAGGAGGTTACGTTCCGGCAGAAGATGAGCCTGCAGGGGGGTGAGTATCTGCTGTCGCTGGGGGTGACGGGGTATGAGAAGGATTTGTTCCAGGTGTACCATAGGTTGTATGATGTGCTGAATCTGACGGTGATATCGGATAAGGATACGGTGGGGTTTTTTGATATGGGGTCGGTGGTTGAGGTTGCGGAGTTGTAGGTTGTGGGGTGTGGGGAATCTGTTTTTCCATCCCGTGCGCCGGTTCCCGGGGGCTTCTTCTGCCGGGGGCGCTCTTTACAGGGCTTACGAAAAACCTGACGGCAAAAATGGGGGATTTCTAATCGCTGCGTCCGTGGAATTTTTTGTCAACGGCGGCAAACTCCTCACTTCGTTCGTCAAACAGTGCCGCCTGAAACGACAAAAAATTCCCCGGCCGCAGCGATAAGAAATTCCTCCATTTTTTTGAACAGGTTTTTTCGTAAGCCCTGTAAAGAGCGCCCCCGGCAGAAGAAGCCCCCGGGAACCGGCGCACGGGATGGAAAAACGGATTCCGGGGAGCGGTGGACCGGGCGCTACGTAGGTTGGAGATGGAAAAAAGAAGTTTGACAGGGAAATTTGAGTTATTTGGTTTGGGTTCGGGTAGAGGTGGAAGTAGCGGAATGCAGTAAGGAGAGGTTGCAGTATGGCAGGTTGGTTTGGGAAGAAAAAAAGGGATGCGGGGAATTTTAGGGTGGATGATGGGTTTGATGCCGGGTTTGATGTCGGTATGGAGGATTTGCCGGTGGATGCTTTGGATGCGGATGTTTTGGAGTTGGACGCTTTTGGGGCGGATTCCGGGGAGCGGATGGAGGAGGGTGTCTTGCCTGTGCTGGAATTGGGCAGGATGGAAGTGTTAGAGGATGAGAATCGCGGGGGGATGTCGGCGGATGCCGTGGCGGAAGGGGATTTTGCGGATGGTGCCGTGATGGGAGGAGAATCCGCGGATGGTGCAGAAGGTGCCGTGATGGGCGGAAAGTATGCGGATGGTGCGGAAGGCGCCGTGATGGGCGGAGAGTATGCGGATGGTGCGGAAGGTGCCGTGATGGGCGGAGAGTCCGTGGATGGTGCGGAAGGTGCCGTAATGGGCGGAGAGTCCGTGGATGGTGCGGAAGGTGCCGTGATGGGCGGAGAGTCCGTGGATGGTGCGGAAGGCGCCATGACGGGGGGGAGTGATGCGGACGGAGCGGCAGGCGAAATGGCGGACGAAACCGTGGTGGAAGGCGCGGGAGAGGGGAAGGTGTCTGCGGATGGGAGCGGGACTGCGGCGGAAGCGGTGAAAAGGAAGGAGACGGAGTCGGTCGGGAATGTTGTGCTGGATTACCGGCATTATCCGGGAGAGGATTTTTACTGTGACGGGGAGGTGGAGGATGAGCTGCTGGAGATCGTGAAGAAGTATTCGGCGGTGGAATACCAGCGGATTATTGAGGAGCGGGCGAACTGGCCGATTCTGTATCATTTGTCGCCGCTGCGGGAGAATATCGTGGATTGGATTCCCATGGAGAAGTCGATGAAGGTGTTGGAAATCGGTTCCGGCTGCGGCGCCATTACGGGGAAGCTGGCCCAAAAGGCGGGGAGTGTGACCTGTATCGAGCTTTCCAAAAAGAGGAGCCTGATTAATGCTTACCGTCATCAGGATTGTGACAATGTGACGATTCATGTGGGGAATTTTAAGGATATTGAGCCGGATTTGCCGGATGATTTTGATTATATTTGTTTTATCGGGGTGTTTGAGTACGGGCAGAGTTATATCGATACGAAGAATCCTTATGTGGACTGGCTGAAAATGATGCATGGGCATTTAAAGGAGGACGGTAGGATTGTCATTGCGGTGGAAAACCGGCTTGGGTTAAAATATTTTGCGGGATGCAGGGAAGATCATCTCGGTACGTTTTTTTCGGGTATCGAGGATTATGCCCAGGGAGGCGGTGTGCGCACGTTTGTACGGAGCCGGATGGAGCAGATGCTTTTGGAAAGCGGGCTTGGAGAGTATTCGTTTTATTATCCGTATCCCGATTATAAGTTTATGACTACGCTTTATTCCGACGGACGGCTGCCGCAGCCGGGGGAACTGTATGATAATTACCGGAATTTTGACAGGGACCGGATGGTTCTGTTTGACGAGAAGCAGGCTTTTGACGGGATTGCAAAGGACGGGCTTTTTTCCGTATTTTCCAATTCTTATCTGGTGGTGGTTGGCGGGGGTTTTGATACGCAGTATGTGAAGTATTCCAATGACCGCGCGCCGGAGTATGCCATACGGACGGAAATCCGTAATAAGAAGGGGCTGTGGTCGGTGAAGAAGAAGCCGTTGTCGGAACATGCGCTGGAGCATATTTGGAGCATGGAAACGGCATATAAGGACCTGAAAAGCCGCTTTGCGGGGAGCAAACTGGAAGTGAACCGCTGCCTGCTTGATTTTGACGGTCAGGGGGCGTCTTTTGAATATTTGGAAGGCGTGACGTTTGAGGAAATTATGGACGGTTTTTTGGAGCGGGACGATATGGACGGGTTCCGGGCGTTGTTTGACGAGTATGTGGAGCGGATTTCCTGGAAGGAGGATTGGCCGGCGGCGGATTATGATTTGATTTTTGCCAATATTTTGGTTTCACCCCATCCGAAGTGGGACAGGAATGCCGGGAACTGGCAGCAGGATGCGGCAATGGTGAAGGATGCCGTTTGGACCGTCATCGATTATGAATGGACGTTCGGGAAGCCGATGGCGGCGAAGGAAATCGCATTCCGTGCCGTTTACTGCTATGTTTTGGAAAACGAAAAGAGGAACCGGCTGGACCTCGGCGCGGTTTTGGATAAGCTGAACATCACCGAGCAGGAGGCGGAAGGATACCGCCAGCAGGAAATGGAATTCCAAAAGTTTGTGACGGGGAAATATAAGTCCATGGGGGAGATGCGGGAAGCCATCGGGCACCGGCTTATCCGGCCCCTAAAATGGCTGGATAAGTTTGACGATTCATCCACGAAAGAGTGGGTGCAGGTGTATGAGGACAGAGGCGGCGGCTGCCGGGAGGAAGAATCTTATTTTATTGCGGATGCCTATGAAGGGGAAAACAACGTGCATGTGACGCTGGCGATTGACGGGAACGTGCATCTGATCCGTATTGACCCGGCGATGGATTACTGTGCGGTGAAGATTTTGGATTTGCTGTTTAACGGGGAAAAGGTGGAGCCGGACCGGAAGACGGTAGTGACCAACGGCAGGAGGATGCAGAACGGGAGCTATGTGTTCGCCACGGACGACCCGAATATTAATATCAAACTGGAGGATTTGGCGAGGAAAGCGGATAACGAGCTGGAAGTGAAACTGGAAATCGTAAGGCTTCCTGCGGCAATCGCACAGGATATGGCAGGAGCGGTAAAGAAAGTGTGGTAGGTGTTGTGGCTGGATTTGTGGCGGAATGCAGACAATGGGCAAAAAACAGGCTGGCGGATTGGCAGCGGTGGAAATACGGGAAGCTGTTGGAAGAACTGTCGGTGACGTATGACGGTTGGATACGGGAGACGGAGCGGAAGAAATTCGGCGGAGAGGGCGGCAGGAAAACGGAGGGACTGCCGCTTACGGTACGTTTGGTTCCTTATGAAGCCTGCCGGGATTACCTGACCGGCGCCGCGCCGGGGGCGGAGACGGCGGATGTGGTTTTGTTTGCGGCGGACGGCGGACAGACAGCGGCATTTGCCGAAGAAGCGGTGGCGGAATATTTTCGGAAGAATGCCGGGATTATCATGGCTTACGGCGATGAAGATGTGATGGGACCTGACGGGATACGTTATACGCCCTGGCTGAAACCCCATTGGTCGCCGGATACGTTTCTGTCTTTTTTTTATTTCGGGAGTATTTTTGCGGTACGGACCGCCGCACTGCGGGGGCTGACACAGCCGGAACTTCAGTGGATTTGGAGGCGGCAGGATGGGTATGGGAATGAAAATGAAAATAAAAACAAAAACGGGACTTCGGCTATCTACCGGCTTTGTTATGTATTGGCGGTAAAAAGCGGCGGTTTTTCGATGCGGGATACCGGTATGGACAGCGGGAGCGGGGATTTTTGTTTCCCGGTAGGGCATGTGGACGAGGTGTTGTTCCATGCGCGCAGCAACAGGGAATTGGAACTGCTGCGCTCGCAGCCTTTGGACAGAAGCGGCTGTCCGTTACCGGAGGCCGGATGCCACGGCGGATTGGAAGGGCAGGCGGAGACGGCGGAAAAACGGCTGTCGGCAGGGCGCGGGGAAAAGCCGGACGACAGCAGGGGGATGCTGTCCGTTGTGATTCCGTCAAAAGATAATGAGCAGGTGTTAAAACGCTGTATCGAATCGGTTACAAAGCAGTACGGAAGGTGCGCAGAACGTTTGGACTGCGAGGTTATCGTGGTGGACAACGGCAGCAGGGAGGAAGTGCGCCGTTCGCTGGAGGACCGGTTTTCCGGGCAGGGGGAACAAAGCGGGTGGGGAATCCGGTACCGGTATCTGTACCGGGAGATGCCGTTCCATTTTTCCAGGATGTGCAACCTGGGGGCGGAAGCGGCTGCCGGGGATGTCTTGCTTTTCTTAAACGACGATGTGGATTTGGGGGAAGACGGGCTGTTGGAACGGTTGTATGACAGGGCGAAACGTGTCTATACCGGTGCGGTGGGGGCGAAGCTGTATTACCCGGACAGCCGCCGGATACAGCATGGGGGAATCGTCAACCTCCGCCTCGGTCCCGTGCATAAACTGCAGTTTAAGGAAGATACGGCGGACTATTTTTACGGTTGGAACCGGAGGGAACGCAATGTCATAGCGGTTACGGGAGCCTGTCTTGCGGTGGAGCGGAAAAAATTTTGGGAAGCGGGAGGTTTCCCGGAGGAGCTTCCGGTGGCGTTTAACGATGTGGATTTGTGTTTTTCCTTATTTGAAAAAGGCTATTACCAGGTGGTCCTGCAGAATACGGATGCATCCCATTATGAGTCCATGAGCCGCGGCAGCGACGATGACAGGGAGAAGTTAGAACGGCTGCTGGGGGAAAAGGATAAGCTGTATGCAAGGCATCCGGGAATATATGGGACGGACCCGTTTTACCATAAATATTTGGCGGGGGATATGCTGAGTACGGGATTTGAACTGCGCTCGGATTATGACTGGAATCCCAAACGGGCGCAGGGACGGGCGGAAGAAAATGACGGGCTTTTACAAAACGCCAGGGAGGATGCCTGCGTGATGGTAAGCCTGGAATATGCGGGAACGGCAGGGGATTTCCTGCTTCCTGTCCGGACGGAGGGAAAAGACGGCGGGGGGAAAGGCATGGAAGCCTCCGGAAGCGGAGAGGTTTATTTATTACAGGGCTATTCTTTCGTGGCCGGTTCGGACAATGCCTGTTATGAAAAACGCCTGTTGCTGGAACGGGATAAAAGATTGTATTCCGTTGCGGCACAGCCGGTGGTGCGGCGGGACGTGGAAGAAAACCTTCCCGACCAAATCAATGTAGGAATGACCGGATTCTGTCAGTTGCTTGGAAGCGGGGATTTGCCTGCGGGAAGTTACCGGGTCGGCGTGATGGCAAAGGACAGGTGTTCCGGGCAGAAACTTTATACGTGGACGAACCGGTATTTGGAGATAGCGCCGGTTTGCTGCCCGCAGGAGTCAACAAAAAAGAAAAAGCAGAGGAAATGATGGACATATGGATTATAAAGAGGCATATGAAAAAGAGCATATCAAGTGTGCGGACCTCGCCGGGAGGGTGGCGGAGCTGGAGGAGAAAAACGACGAGCTGAATTTTAAGTTAAACCGCATCAAAAACAATCCCCTTTGGAAAATGAGCGCGCCCCTGCGGCGGGTGATGCATTACTGCATCCGGCAGCGGGGCAGGTTAAAAAACTGCGGGAACCTGCGGGGGATATGGGCAAAGATAAAATACAAGAAGCGGGAACGGGAGGCGATGGCGCGGTACGGAACCGCCAGCTTTCCCGACGAAAAACGCCGGAAAGAGGAAGCGGAAACCGTATTTCCCTACATGGCAAAAATCAGTATCCTGGTGCCGCTTTGGAATAACCAAAGGGAATTCCAGATACAGATGCTCGATTCCGTCATGAACCAGACCTATGGGAACTGGGAGCTTTGCCTGGCGGACGGCTCCGACGACGAACACGGCTATATGGGGGAAATCTGTAAGGAGTATGCCGCGCGGGCGGACGGCAGGATTGTTTATAAAAAACTGGAAAAAAACACGGGGATTTCCGGGAATACCAACGAATGCCTGAAACTCGCCAGCGGGGAATACATCGGCCTGCTGGACCAGGATGATATCCTGCATCCCTCGGTGCTGTACGAATACGTGAAGGTCATTAACGAACAGGGTGCGGATTATATCTATTGTGACGAGACGACGTTTAAAAACAACGATATCAATAAAATGCTGACCATGCATTTTAAACCCGACTATGCGGTGGACAATCTGCGGGCGAATAATTATATCTGCCATTTCAGCGTATTCCACAGGCGTCTTTTGGACGGGGACGAACTGTTCCGCTCCAAATATGACGGGAGCCAGGACCATGACATGATCCTGCGCCTGACGGACCGGGCGCAGAAGATTGTACATGTGCCGAAACTGATGTATTACTGGCGTTCCCATGCGGGCAGCGTGGCAAGCGGCATAGAGGCGAAGACCTATGCCATCGACGCGGCGAAAGGGGCGGTGGCGGAACACCTTAGGAACCACGGGTTTGCGCATTTCCGTATTACCAGTACGCGGGCGTTTGAAACGATTTTCAAAATCAGCTATCAAATTACCGGCAACCCGAAAATATCCGTTGTCATTGCCAATAAGGACCATGAAAGCGACCTGCGCAGGTGTATCACTTCCGTTTTGGAGAAATCCACGTATGATAATTATGAAATTATCGTGGTGGAAAATAACAGCGAAACCCCGGAAATATGGGATTATTACGAGAAATTGCGCGGCGACGGGCGGGTGAGGGTGGTTACTTATGAAGGCAGCTTTAATTATTCCGCCGTAAATAATCTGGGTGTCAGGGAAGCGGAGGGGGAATATATCCTGTTGTTAAACAACGACACGCAGGTGATTACCGTAAACTGGATGGAAGAACTGCTGATGTATGCCCAGCGGGAGGATGTGGGCGCCGTGGGGGCGAAGCTCTATTACGGCGATAAGACCATCCAGCATGCGGGCGTGGTACTGGCGCTCGGCGCACACCGCACGGCGGGCCACAGTCATTACGGGCAGCACAGGGAAAACCTCGGCTATATGGGACGGCTCTGCTATGCCCAGGATGTGTCTGCGGTAACGGGCGCGTGCCTGATGGTGGCGAAGGAATTGTATTGGAAAGTGGGAGGTTTGGACGAATCCTTTGCCGTTTCGTTAAATGATGTGGATTTTTGCATGAAATTGCGGGAAGCCGGTTACCTGAACGTGTTTACGCCGTTTGCGGAGCTGTATCATTTTGAATCCGTTTCCAGGGGGTTGGACGACCGGGGAGAGAAGGCGAAGCGGTATGAGGAGGAGTCGGAGCGGTTCCGGGCGAAATGGAAAGAAGCGTTGGAGAAAGGGGATCCGTATTACAATGTGAACTTCTCACTGGACAGGAGCGATTTTTCCCTGAAGGTATAAGATGGTATAGAATGGTATAGGGTAGGGAAGAACGCGGTTTCCAAACGGTGCGTGCCGCAAGCGGATAACGTGCGGTCAGGAAACGGAAAGAAGGAGAGGAACAGTATGTCCGTACAGGGAGAAACAAGAGAGAAAACGAGGATCCATATTAAGGAACCGAAGCATTACCGCGTCATTATGCACAATGACGACTTTACGTCCATGGATTTTGTGGTGGAAATCCTGATGGACATTTTCCATAAGGAAGAAGCGGAGGCACAGCGGTTGATGCTGATGGTGCATGAAAGCGGCAGGGCGGCGGTGGGAGCCTATCCGTATGATATTGCCGTGACGAAAGTGCAGGCGGCGACGGCAAGGGCGAAGGAAGAAGGCTATCCGTTCCGGATGACCGTGGAGGAGGTGTGACATGCGTGTATCGGTGGAAGTGGCGGAAATCATCAACAATGCATTCCGTATGGCGAAAAGCGCACGCTTTGAATTCGTGACGCCGGAACTGATGCTTTATGCGGTCTGCCAAAATAAAATATTTGCGAAGGCGTTTGGAAACTGCGGCGGGAACGTGAAGGAACTGGACGGCAGTCTGATGACTTATTTGGAAGAATATATGGAAAAGGCTCCGGAGGGCGGTGCGGTGTCCCCGGAACTTTCCCAGGGCATGGGGACGGTGCTGGCGTATGCATGGGATTCGGCACAGGTCAGTGGGAAATATATGGTGGAGCTGCCCCATGTGATTCATGCGTTGTATGGGCTGGAGGAAAGTTATGCCGTATACTATATGCGGATTCAGGGCGTGGAACATGCGCAGCTTTTACAGGAATTGACCATTGCTTACGAAGAAATGGCGTGGGAAAGCCGTTCCGGGGGGAAAAGCACCGGAAAGAACGGTATCGTGGTAAACGATAGCGCGGACGGTGAAAACGGCGGAAGCTGCGGGGACGGATGGGAAGAAGGCGTCCCGGAAGAAGGAAGGGAGTTTTCCGGCGGCGGGGATGCGGATACCGCAGGCGGGGAACAGGCACAGGGAGGTTTTTGGCAGGAATACGCGGTTTGCCTGAACGATGCGCCCGAAACGGGCAATCCGTTAATCGGCAGGGAAGAAGAACTGGAACGGACCATGCAGGTGCTTTGCCGCAAAGAAAAAAACAATCCCCTGCATATCGGAGAGCCGGGGGTCGGCAAGACTGCCATTACTTACGGGCTGGCAAAGCGGCTGGCAGAGGGTGCGGTGCCGGAGCCCTTGGCGGGCGCGAAAATTTTTGCGCTGGATTTGGGAAGCCTGCTGGCGGGAACCCAGTACCGCGGCGATTTTGAAAAGCGGTTTAAGCAGGTGATGGAGAGCATCTGCCGTGAGGAAAAGCCCATTGTTTACATTGACGAAATCCATAATATCGTAGGGGCGGGTGCGGTAAACGGAGGGACGTTTGACATCTCGAATATGTTAAAACCGTATTTGGCGGCAGGGCATGTCCGTTTTATCGGGGCGACCACCTATGAGGAGTACAAAAAACATTTTGAGAAAAGCAAAAGCCTTGTCCGGCGGTTCCAAAATATCGACATCAGGGAGCCGGACATTCCCGATGCCATCAGCATCCTGACGGGACTGCAGAAAAATTATGAGGATTTCCATGGCGTTAGCTATGAAAAGGGCGTGCTGGAATATGCGGTGGAGATGAGCGCCAAGTATATCAATGAGCGTTACCTGCCGGATAAAGCCATTGATTTGATGGATGAAGCGGGGGCATACCGGCGCCTTCATCCCCTTGGGAGGAAGAAGCAGACCGTAAATAAAGGACTCGTTGACGAAATTTTATCGAAAACATGTCATATTCCCAAGCAGACCGTGCAAAAGGATGAGACGGCGTCCCTGGCGACACTGGAGGCGCGTTTGCAGGGACGCGTTTTCGGGCAGGAGGAGGCGATTTCGCAGGCGGTGAATGCGGTGAAATTTTCCCGCGCCGGACTCATCGAGGAAGGAAAACCCCTGGCAAGCCTGCTGTTCGTGGGACCGACCGGCGTGGGCAAGACGGAAATCGCAAAAAGCCTTGCGGAAGAACTCGGTATCCGCTTAATCCGTTTTGACATGAGCGAGTACGAGGAAAAACATGCGGTGGCGAAATTAATCGGCGCGCCCGCAGGGTATGTGGGTTATGAGGAGGGCGGCCTTTTGACGGAAGAAATCCGCAAAAATCCCCATGCCGTCCTGCTGCTTGACGAAATCGAGAAAGCGCATCCCGATATTTACAACATTCTGCTGCAGGTGATGGATTATGCGGTGCTGACGGATAACCAGGGGAGAAAAGCGGATTTCCGCAACGTTATTCTCATCATGACATCCAATGCGGGGGCGAGCCGGTTAGGCAAGGGCGGAATCGGTTTCGGCGGACAGGATGTGAAAACGGATGTCATCATGGAAGAAGTCAAGCGCATTTTCCAGCCGGAATTCCGCAATCGTTTGAACAGGATTGTGGTATTCCACGGCATGGACGGGAAAATGGCGGAGCGGGTGGTGGAAAAAAAGCTGGGCGAGCTTGGAAAACTGCTGGCGCGCAGGAACGTGGAATTATCCGCCGATGCGGCGGCAAGGAAACTGGTGAAAAAGAAAGGCATCAGCGCGGAATTCGGGGCAAGGGAAATCGAGCGCGTGATACAGGGGGAAATCAAGCCGCTTTTGGTGGACGAGATTTTATTCGGCTCGTTAAAAAAGGGTGGAACCTGCAGGCTGACCGCAGAGGGGGAGACTTTTGGCCTGCGCGTGAAGGGGGTATGAGATATGCCGGTTTTCCGGTTAAAAAAGGGGGAAATTTCTTTTCCGCATCCTGCGTGCGCCCGCTATGACGGACTGCTTGCGGTTGGCGGGGATTTGAGTGTGGAGCGGCTTTTGCTGGCGTATACCCATGGGATTTTCCCCTGGTACAATCCCGGCGAGGAAATCCTTTGGTGGTGTCCGAGGGAGCGTTTCGTTATTTTCCCAAAGGAGATACATATTTCCAAATCCATGAAAAAATACCAAAAAAAGCATGAGCTGGGGCTTGTGTTAAACCGGGATTTTGCGGATACCATGCACCGCTGCCGGATGAAAAGGGAGTTTGCGGAAGGTACGTGGATTTCGGACGAAATGGAGGAAGCCTACGGGCGGCTCCATGAAGCCGGATATGCCGTCAGTGTGGAATCCTATGAGGACGGGGAACTGGCGGGCGGGCTGTACGGCGTGTCCATCGGAAGGTGTTTTTTCGGCGAGAGCATGTTTTCGGAAAAGGAGAACGGCTCCAAGACGGCGCTGATCGGGCTTGCCGGACTGCTGGCGGAGCGGGGGTTTTTGTTTTTGGACTGCCAGTTCCATACGGAGCATTTGGCGCGTATGGGGGGCAGGTATCTTTCCTGGGAGGAGTATGAAAGACTGCTGCGGGAGGGAACGGGTACGGGTGCATAAAGGGCCTGGAGCGTGTTTGAAAATTGCGGCAGTGGAAAAGGAACATGTCATGGATATCATAGAAAGGGATATATATGCCCTTATCTGCCAAAATGACGGCATCAAGGCGAAGGAGATTGCCAAAAGGCTGCATAAGGACAGGGGAATCATCAACCATTACTTATATGCGTCCCCGTATATGAAGGAGTTGTGCTACCGTGACGGGGATTATGACTGGCACGGGTATATCCGGCAGGCAAGACCCCATAAAGGGCTGGAAGATTTCAGCGGATATTATGCCACCGTGAAAGAGTTTCTGGCATTGGGGGAGGAGGAGTGGTTTAGGGAGCTTTTGACAGGGTGTAAAAAGATTGGGCGCAACCTAAACGATACCAGAGGGCTGTTCCATTCGTTCCGGGATACGGCGGCAGTCATGCGGGCGCTGTTTACTGATTTGGATGATATGGATGATATGGATGGCATGGATTACGGGGACTGGGAGATTGTCTTCGAACTGCGGATAAAAAAATCCCGCGCCGTCCGCATATATGCGGATGTGCTGGTGGTAACGGAAAAATATGTATTTTCTTTGGAATTTAAAATGAATGACCGGATTTTGGAGGAGGAAGTCCTGCAGGCTGCCAAATACAGCGCATACCAAGAAGTCCTGTTCGGTCCGGACTATGACGTGATTCCGGTTTTGGTGCTTACAAAGGCGGATGACCTTTACTGTTATGTGCCGTTGCCGGGGACGACGGCGGAACTTCCGGTGTGTGCGGGAAATATGCTGTTTAACGTATTGGACGAGTATTTGGGATTTATGGAAAAATAAAATACCGGAAGAACCCCGTAAGTCAATAACCCCGCTGCAAGCAACGGGGCATTGACCCTCGCGGCAGTCGCCAAATATCCGCACGAGTGCGGCTGCTTGGCTCGTTGCTCGCGGGAATAAAAGTTTTTTACAAAGTAAATTCATAGATGCATTTTTCAAATTCGTCTCTGTCCCGCATATCATTTTCTTCCGGGAGTTTCACTATTTCCAACAATTTACCGCCGGCATATTCACAGGTTTTTCTCGATGCGTAATTGTCCGGATTGCAAGTGATATATAAATATTGCATATGATGCTTTTTGGCCAGTTGGAATAACAGCAGGCATGCCTT